>NZ_AUTN01000105.1:0-70318 GCF_000497955.1 Pseudoalteromonas sp. TAE56 | reverse complement strand
GCCACTTGAGCGCATGGTATCCATAAAGTCGCGCACGTTAAGTATTGAGCGGATATTCTCGGTGGTATAAAGCTCGCCACGCGGGTTGAGTGCTTGCCCGCCATTATCAATTACTTCACTTGCTAGCGGAATATCGCCCGTAATAACTAAATCACCTTTTTCAATACGTTTTACTATTTCGTCGTCGGCTACATCAAACCCTGACGATACTTGAACGCGGCTTATATATTTTGACGACGGAATACGCATTGCGTGATTGGCCACTAAAATAGTCTCGATTTTCATACGCTCTGCCGCTCTAAAAAGTATTTCTTTTATAACAACAGGACACGCGTCTGCATCTACCCAAATTTTCATGCTATGGTCATTTTTATTGCTTTAGAATTAATATGATCCTATAGCAAATTTTATTCTTATGAAATAGCATAAATTACATAATCGAAAAGGAGCTTACATGAAGGCTATTAAATACGGTTTACTTATTACAGGGTTATTTTTTCTTAGTGCTTGCACCAGCCCTCCTGAGGGAATAACACCCGTTAAAAACTTTGATATACAAAAATATAAAGGCAAATGGTTTGAAATAGCGCGTCTTAATCACTCATTCGAAGAAGGTATGGAGCAAGTTACCGCTACGTATTCAATTAACGACGATGGCACGGTAAAGGTCCTTAACAAAGGGTATTTAACGGATGATAAAAAATGGGATGACGCCGAAGGCTTGGCCAAGTTTGTTGAGGGCACCGACACAGGGCATTTTAAAGTCTCGTTTTTTGGTCCATTTTATGGTGCTTACGTGATTTTTGAACTTGACCAACCCGATTACCAATATGCATTTATAACCAGTTACAACAAAGATTACTTGTGGTTTTTGTCGCGTACACCA
The DNA here is from genome assembly GCF_000497955.1 of Pseudoalteromonas sp. TAE56. Taxonomy (NCBI): domain Bacteria; kingdom Pseudomonadati; phylum Pseudomonadota; class Gammaproteobacteria; order Alteromonadales; family Pseudoalteromonadaceae; genus Pseudoalteromonas; species Pseudoalteromonas sp. TAE56. Next base: position 69,432 of record NZ_AUTN01000105.1, on the reverse strand, counting down.
ACGGTTAGTAAAGAGCTTAAAGATCACTTTTTAACTAAAGCTAAAGAGTTGGGCTTTGCTACCGATCAGATTATTTGGGTTGAGCAATAAACAATGTAAAGCCCCTTTACAGTAGTAATAAAAGAGTCACCTAACTGTAAAGTAACTTACATATATTATGGCTATATTGTGTGCACTTGCCGTGAGACAGCAAGTATTGGAAACACTGAATATCCCCTATTGTTGGCAAGCTATATAGCTTGCCATTTTTTTGCCTAATCTATGAGAAAGTAACGGATCACGTTTTTACTAACTAAGGCTAGTTTAACGTTAAAAACAGCCCACTTAGTACAACTAACATGCCATTTAAAACATTAAACCATTTTACGTAGCCTACCAAAAAATTATAAAAAACCATTATAATTAAGACACTTAGGCTCGTAAATCCACAAAATAGTAATGCTCCATATCCACCTTGAGTAACTATACAAAGTACTAAGCTTAGTAAAATACTGATCCAAGCAGCTAGCAACAGCTTTTTACGTTGGGATTCTGTAGGACGTTTGTTAAATACGTCTTTAAAGTGATTAAACTTAGCGAGCGCAAAACAGTTAAAACTGAGCAAACATAGGCTAAAACCTAGTAAATCAATCATGATTTTTGTCTTTTAAGATTATTAGATTGGCTAGGGGTGATTATTTTTGAGTTGTTTTTAGCAGTACGTAATTTTTCGGTTTGTATAAAAAACAATATACTAAACAGTAAAAATAGTGCATCAAAAGTAAATAATGCCCACTGTTTGTGCATCAAATAGCTAACTATATTGTCGTTAGTTGTAAGTGCATTAATAACCGGTACGCTAAAACATGCAGCAGCATTTATAGCTGCCATAACTCGCCATTGCAGCCTATCTCGTTTTAAAAGGGCAATAACAGCCACGGCCAGCCATGTTAAAAAGAACGCGAGTACTTCTTTATCGGCGCGCTCTGCGACCGTTGGGCTAAGTAGTCTGTTGGCGATAAAAAATGCACTCGTTGCCAGTGGAAGCCCCATAATAGTGGCTAGGTTTAACCCTTCAACTAGTTTTAAACCAAACGAAGGTTTAACGTTGTTTTTAGTTCGCTCGCGAATTCGTTTAGCCCACATGATACAGCCAGAGCCAATCATTACACAGCCTGCAATACCGCCTAATACATATAACCAGCGTAACAACCACGTAGCTAAACGCCCTGTATGCATTGAATTAAGCGATTCGTAAAGCGCTTTGCTGCTAGTTAGCTCGTCATCAGTTTTAGCGACCATTTGCCCTGTAGCACCACTAAATATTAAGCGTGGTGCTTGGTCACGTAGTGTTTTACCTGCGCTTACCAATACGGTAATTGTTGAAGCTGCCATATTTGGTTGGTTAACTTGTACGCGAGTAATATCTGCATGAGGCCACTTAGTATAAACCTGATCTAAAATACGTTGAATCGGCACCATTGGTGATTCGCCTTTGGCTTTGTCGGTCATGGTGTTGCGAGGGGTTACATCGTTAAAAAAGCCACGCATGCCGTTATCGTAAGACGTTTGCGCAGGGTAGGGAAACAACATAAATATGAGCGTAATCATGCCTGTGTAAGTAATCATTAAATGAAAAGGCAGGGCAAGCACAGAGCTTAAATTGTGGGCATCTAACCATGTACGGCTACCTTTGTTACGCCTAAAGCTAAACATATCTTTAAAAATACGCTTATGAATAACCACGCCCGATATAATAGCAATCAGCATAAAAAAGCTAGCAAAGCATACAATCCAGCGTGCTGTTATCGCATCTATATAATGTAAATCATAATGCAACCGATAAAAAAAGTTACCGCCTTTAGTATCTACAAAGGGCTCAAGCTCTTTCATGGTATTAGGGTTTAACTGTGTGTTTTTAAACTGGCTGCGGCGCTGGCCTGGCTCTTTTGGCTTTGCATAGCCATAAATTAAATAAGGAATGCGTGGCTCGGGTAATGTAATACGCCAGTTTGATGAGTTAGCTCCATGGTTAGCTAAGTAATCAAATCCGGTAATTATTTGTTGTTTTTGCGCTTCTATACGCTGTGTTTGGGCCTGCACATTATGAATGGCTGGTTGATTCCACAACGTTATTTCGTCTCTAAAAAAGCTAAGAGTTCCTGCAAAAAATATTAAATATAATAACCAGCAAACGAGTAACCCTACCCAAGTGTGTAACCAAGTCATCGATCTGAAAAAACTGTCTTTCATACCCAACCCTTCAGTAAACCAAGCAAGCCAATGAACACACCCGTACTTAGTAAAATACTGATCCACACTGTTTTTAATGATTTAACGCTAAAGGCATAAATAAATACTACGGCATAAATTAAAATGCTGATTGAAACACTAAACAATACAGCGTCTTGCTTAGCTATTGGCAATACAAAACTTAATAACGCAGTACCTGCAGAGGTAAAGGCATAGCCACCAGTTATGGCAATAAAAAAACGTAAAAATACCAAAGCTCGATAACAGCTTACGCTTTTTACTATAAGCGCAATTACGTTAACCTTATCTAATGGCGCACTGTGCAAAGGTGCCTGCATAGTTAATTAATCCCTTTATTTAAAGCGGAGGATAAAACAAAGGCGCTATTATATATGTTACAAATACAAAAGATAGTTATTCTCATTTGTGATGTTTAACTTTTAAGTAAGTTATGCTTACTTAGTAAAATACTGATCTGTTATTGTTTAATGATATTGCACAGGCTGTATGTAAAGCTTAAGGTTAATAAACTGAGTAAAAATAAAGAGTGAAATAACGATGAGCGATCACGAAAAACTAAATTACGTTGAGTTTCCTGCATGCGATTTACCCGCAACTAAAGCTTTTTTTAGTTGTGTATTTAATTGGCAGTTTACTGACTACGGCCCAGAATACACGGCATTTAGTGGCCAAGGGCTTGATGGAGGCTTTTTTAATGCACCGCTTAAATCGCTTACTCAAAACGGTGCTGCGCTATTGGTTTTTTATAGTAACGACATTCACGCCACGTATAAAAAAGTACAACTCCATGGTGGCACAATATTAAAACCTATTTTTGAATTTCCGGGTGGTTGCCGGTTTCATTTTGCAGAGCCTAGCGGCAATGAATTTGCCGTATGGGCAGAAAAACAATAGGTTTTATAAGGCCTGTAGCGTGAATGAGTTTAAAGATCACGATTTTACTAACTAACGCTCGTTTTAATTAAAATAAACCGATTTTTTACCAACTCATTTATCCTAAATGGCCATTTAGGATAAATATTAAGCATTTAAGGCCAAATAAACATGAATAGTCATCAATTAATAGGCCAAGTTAGTAAATGCGTGATCTGTGAGGCTCATTTACCTTTAGGGGCTCGACCTGTAATACAATTTAACCCAAATGCACGTATTTTAATTGCAGGCCAAGCACCTGGGGTAAAAGTTCACGAAACAGGCGTGCCGTTTAACGATGCAAGTGGGAATCGCCTGCGAGAATGGCTTGGACTAACACGTGATGAATTTTACGATGCTAATAATATAGCCATTTTACCTATGGGCTTTTGCTATCCGGGTAGGGGTAAGTCGGGTGATTTACCACCTAGAAAAGAATGCGCCCCAGCATGGCGCGAGCAATTATTGGCTGCACTACCAAATATTGAGCTGACAATAGTATTAGGTAAATACGCGCAGGCGTATCATTTACCAGAGACTAAAAAAATGCCGCTTACGGAGTTAGTAAAATCGTGGCGTGAGTATTGGCCAAACTATTTAGTGCTTCCTCACCCCAGCCCGCGCAATAATATATGGCTTAAAAAGAACCCCTGGTTTGAACAAGATGTACTTCCAGAACTGGATAAACGCATTGCTACTATTTTAAATAAGTAACGCCTCTAGCATTAGGATTTATTGTAAAGGGGCGTTACAGTTAAAAACTAATACTGCAATTAATAACAATAATAAACGAGGCTGTCTAACTTGAATGCATCTATATTAACCGAAGTAATACTTCCGCTCGCTCTTGCACTTATTATGTTTGGTATGGGTCTTGGGCTCACAACAACCGATTTTACTCGTCTATTTAAAAGCCCGCTTGCCATTGTTATGGGTTTAATGGGCCAACTTGTAGCAATGCCTTTATTAGCATTAGGGCTGTGTTATTTACTTAACCTACCAACGCCTATAGCTATTGGTTTAATGATATTAGCTGCCTGCCCAGGCGGTACTATGTCAAATGTAGTAAGCCAGCTTGCTAAAGCTAATTTAGCGCTTTCGGTAAGTTTAACTGCTGCCTCTACCGCAATTAGTATAGTGACCACACCGTTTATTATTGGCTTTGCTATGAGTCAGTTTGCCCCAGCAGACGATGCTAGCTTTTCTATTTTAACAACATCGCTTGGATTATTTTTTATTACCTTAGTGCCAGTTGCTATAGGCATTTGGTTACGTCACTTTAAAAGTGATTTTGCCATTAAGACAGAGCCGTTTTTTAGACGCTTCTCGTTGTTTTTTATGCTTATGATGATTGCCGCATTAGTAATAAAAGAGCGCGATTTATTAGTTAGCTCATTTAACGATGTATTTTGGGCGTGCATAGCGCTTAATATTGGTTCAATGGTTGTTGGTTGGCTAATTGCTAAGTGTTCAAAATTAAATTTAACTGATTCGCTGACGCTTTCAATTGAGGTTGGAATTCAAAATGCATCGTTAGCTATTTTAATTGCTATTAGCTTTTTGAATAAACCAGAATATGCAGTTACCGGTGGCGTGTATGGCCTTGCTATGTTTATAGGGCCACTGCTATTAATTGGCGGGTTAAAGCTTAAAAATAAACGTCCCGCTAGGGCTGTTAACTAGGACTTTTAATTAGGGCATGTTGACCAAGTTACTTAAATTCAAGGCTACGGATAACGTAGCCGTAAACTCCAGCCTAAAAATACCACCAGTTAAATATATGCTCTGCACCCATCGCGTCAACAAGTTGTAGGCTTACTAAAAACTCTCAAGCTGAAATTTTACGCTATGCGCTGAGCTTGCTCGCGCGAGGAGCAAAGCTTCTAATCACTAAAGCGCATTTGAGGATAGAACAAAAGTGTAAGTAATATGGGGTGAAAAAGCAGTTAATTATTTGGTTACTAAAACAGCGCCTCACTTTGTAAGGCGCTACAGTAAATTTACTCTTTGGTTTGCATATTTTTAGCGCGTTCTTCTGCATCTATTAATGCTTGCGATTTAGGGGCGCGTTTTTTCTCTTCTATTTTTGGCTTTTCAGTTGAGTCAGGATCCCAGCTTGAGTCTAACGATAAGTTAGCAAATGGATTGTTACTGTCTGCTTTTTTAGGCTCACTTACTGGCTCATCAACTTGTGATGTTGTTTGGGTTTGCTCAGGTATTATGTCTTCTTTTTTAGGCATAGGCTTTTCACCAGGTAATGGTGCATCTGGGTTAAATGTACGCACTTCTGGTTCTTTAAAGTCTTGCTCAGTTGTATACATAGTCGATTGAGCGTCAAATATTTGCTCTGGCGCGTGTAAATCTATAACTGGCTCACTCGCTGTTACTGGCTCAGGAGTATTAATAACCGGCTCTATAGTGTTATGTTCGGCTTCTATTGGCGCAGGCTCCGTTACTTGCGCTGTATATTGCTTACGTTGTTTTTTTATTGGCTTTGCATCTGGGTCAAAGTCGCGTACCTCTGGCTCATTAAAGCTGCTGGCATTTTTAATGCGTTCTAAGGTTGTTTTAGCGGCGGCTTCAAACTCGGCGGTATTAGGCTCAGATTTTTGTTTTACTTCGTTAAACGTAGCCGTAGTTGTTTGCTCTAAAGTATCTGCTTGCTCCATTTGTGCCAGCTCAGTTTCGCTTACTTGCGATGGAGTAACTACGTTGTTCTGCCCATCTGAAATCGGCGTTGTTGTATTTTTTACATCAGCATTTTGTGCTGTGTTAGTAGGCTCTACAGGCTCTTCATTTTTCGCTACGCTGCTCTCAACCGCTTTATTATTTTGAGTTACTTCGTTGATGACGACAGGCTCAATCTCTGGCTCTTTTGTTGTTTGTACAGGCTTTGTTGTTTTAGTTTCAGGTTTCGCTGGCGTAGCAATTTTTTCTGATTTAACTCCAGGTGGAGCCGCTATAGTCGGTTCTGCCATCGTTTTACTTTGTTTTGCACGGCGCAGGCGCACGACTACCATAGCGCCAATAAGTATTACTATAACAAGTATTAAAGTGGGTAAAAGTAACGAGCTTGGGCTCTGCGCTACAGGTTGCGGCACAATTACTGGCGTTGGTTTAGTTAACACAGGAGCTGGTTTTACAGACTTAGGCTTTTCAGGCGTAGCCTTTATAGGCGCTGCTATAACGCTTTGCTCTGGTGTCGCCGGTTTTATTTGTTCTATTGCTGCTTCGTTTTTTTGCTCTGTAACTACTTGCTCGGGTGCTGTTTTTGTTGGCTCTGCATCAATTACTATTTCGTTACTATTGGTATTTAGCTGATCGTTAATCTGTTGTTTTTGATCATCAGTTAAATTAAGCGTTTGCTCGTTGATGCTCTCTTTAACAGCTTCTTCAGTAGGTTTAATTACAGGGGCAGATTCAACAATTTTAGGTTGTGGCTGAGTAATAATAGCTGGCTCAGGCTTTATTATTTGTGGCTTGGGTTGTGCTTGAATTTCTTTTGGCTTATTACAGTTGTTTTTGTAATCACGCGCTGCTTTACGATATTTTTGACTCGCTTTGTTATTACTATTTTGCTGCATTTCTTGTTTAATTAAAATGCACATAGCTTCGTTGTATGCAGCACTTTGCGCACTATAAAATAAGGCAAAGCAAAGGGTAAATCTAATTAGTTTTGATATCATAAAGTTATGCGCGCTTAAATATTAATAGTTTGATTTTAAGCGCAAAATTGAAAATTATCTAGAGCAAGTTAACTTAAGTACAACTAATCAATGACCATCAAACTGCGATATTCATCGTAAGCAAATTGGTCGGTCATACCGCTTATATAATCTTGGATTAATCTACAGCGATAATAAAACTCGTATGCCGCAAAATGATCAGGCTCTTCTTGCATCGCATCAATTGCGTGTTGGTAACTATTTAAGTGCTTTTTAGAGAGCTTTTTAACAAGTCGCGACTCTATTAATAAACGTGAATCGCCATTAAGTGCGCGTTTAAAGTTATCGCTATTTAATAATAGTAATGGTTTGTAACAGTCAAGTAAGCCGTTAATTATACGATAACCTTGCAGCTCTAGTTTTTCGACTTCTTTGTTTGAAAATACATGTTCAAGCGCTACTTGCTTTAGTGTTTTAGTTACTGCATGCAAGTGGCTTCTATCTTCTAAAAGCGCTTGGTTAAAGTCGCCATGATAAATAGGTTCTATGTTTTCAATAAAGCGTTTTGCGGCGTGGTTTACTAGCGGATGTAGCAATGCAACCCGCAAATATATAAAAAATTCACTATTAAAATTATACGGTTGTGCTTGTGCACGCTCTAGTGCGTAGTCTACGGCTTTGTCTACAAAATTTTGATGTTGAGCGTCGTCGATTAACAGATTTATTAATACTTTTTTATAACTACTTTTAAGTTTTTCGCACAGTAGCTCGGTACTTATTATGTCTTTTTCTACGGCGTCTTCTATGTCGGCTAGGCAATAAGAAATATCGTCAGCGGCTTCCATTATATAACTTGCGGGATGGCGGCAGTAAGGCTCAATAGTGAGCTCTTTTTGTAGTGCCTCAACAAAGTTTTTTTCGCTGTAGTAGTAACCAACTTTTTTCATTAAGTAGTTTTTATTTTGCGGAATGTCTTTTACATCAAGCCCAGCAGGGCGAGTGTATTTTAAAATACCAGCACTCTGGCTGTAAGTTAAATTAAGCGTTTGCAACGAATGAATTATACGTATGCCTTGAGCGTTGCCTTCAAAGTTACAAATATCAAGTGCAAGGTGTTTAAAAACAACACCTATACCGGTGTTAGGCTCTTTACAGCGCTCGGGTGTTACGCTTGCTAGGTTATTATTAAACCAGTGGTTAATAGCCGCTTCGCCAAAATGCCCAAATGGTGGGTTGCCAATGTCGTGCATTAGACAGGCCATTTCTACTAAGCTTTCTAGAGGGCGTTCTAGGTCGGTTAAGCCGTAATTTTTTTGTTGCTCGTAGCTTAAATTAGCAAAAATACGTTGCACTATAAAACGACCAACTTGTTGAACTTCAAGCGAATGAGTAAGACGAGATCGTACCGCAGCGTTGCGCTCAAGCGGAAACACTTGTGTTTTTTGCTGTAAACGACGAATAGCGGCGCTATTTATTATTCGACCACGATCGCTTTCTAGCGCCATTTGTAAGTTTGCTGTGGTGCGGTACATTCGTGCTGGCGTTATTTTTTTACTAAAATCTATGGTCATCTTTAAACTTGTCCTTTTTACAATTGATGACTGGCATAGTTTTTAGCACATAGTCATTTGTCTTTAATATACAGGGTTTAATCTATCAGTTTGTATCATAAAGTAACAACTTGCTTTAAAATAATTTTTTGAGTAATTGTTGTGCATTTATAGGTGTTTATAATGAAACAGTGGATTTTAAAGGCAGTATCAATTTGCCTAATGTTAGGAATGAACAGCGCGTTTGCTGCAAAAGAGCAAACTGTGGTGCTTGTATCAATCGATGGCCTGCGTTGGGATTATATTGAAAAACACGGCGCGCCAAATTTAAAAGCAATGGCCGAGCGCGGTGTTCGCGCACAAAAACTAATACCTGTTTATCCGACTAAAACGTTTCCTAATCATATTTCTATTATTACGGGCTTACTGCCAGTAAACCATGGCATTGTTGATAATAGCTTTTGTGATAAAGCGCGTAAAAACGATTGTTACAGCATGGGCAAAGCATTGGGCGATAGCACATGGGTAAAGGGTATTCCGCTTTGGAATTTAGCAAAAATGCAGGGACTTAAATCGGCTACTTATTTTTGGCCTGAGTCAGATGCACTATTTAACGGCATGACACCAGATTACTTTTATCACTATTCTAAATACAGCGATTACCAGAGCCGTGTTGATCAAATTATTCAGTGGTTAAGTTTACCAAAAGCACAGCGCCCACGTTTTATTGCGAGTTACTTTTCGCTAGTTGATAGCATGGGCCATGAATTTGGGCCAGACGCACCACAAACGCGTGATGCAGTTAAACAGCTTGATGAATTAATGGGGCAATTACAAACTCGCTTAAGTAAATTAGAGCAAGAGGTAAACTTAGTTATTGTCTCGGATCACGGTATGACGAGTATAGATCCAGATAAAAGCATTGATGTAACCACACTACCTAAAGATGAAAACTTTTTAGTTAAAAATACGGGCCCACGTTTACTTATATATACTCAGCCTGATGCTAAAAACGCTGATATTGAAGGTTACAAAGCACGTTTACGAGATGCGTCAAACGGTCGTTATATAGTATTAACAGACGAGCAATTAGCAGCGTACCATTATAATAAAGGCACTCGCGTCGGCGATATTGTGGTGCAAACTACAGCGCCAGCGGTATTTACCAATGGTAAAAAACCAACCTATTTAGGGACTCACGGTTATGCATATACAGAAGATATGGCAGCATCATTTATTGCTGTAGGCCCTGCATTTAAACAAGGTGTAAGCCTTAAAGAAGTAAATAACCTTGATATTTATCCAGTACTTGCAAAAGTGATGGGACTTAAATTGTTAAACAAAGTAGATGGCAATGGAAAAACGTTAATGCCAGCAATTAAGCAAAAAGTGGTTGTGCATTAGTTTAATCTAAAAGAGCGCGTAAGCGCTCTGCAGGGAAGAACATGTTAACACTTTAAAGTGGGCTACTTTAGCCCACTTTTTTATTGGGCAGCTTATTGAAAGTTAGCAATACTTGTTTTTGTAGCAGTAACCGTGCGAATTGCATGCGCTTGGTTTGTAATACCAAATGCAATACCGTTTACGCTCCAGCCAGGGTTAGAGAAGTAATCGTACTGAGTTGCGCTACCGTAAACGTGCGGGTAAGCCATAATACTTGCAAACTCATTTTGTACGCCATGACCCATGCCGTCTACATATACACCGCCTGACGTGTCACCTTGTTTGCGTGAATGCGCTAAACCTTGGTTATGACCAAGTTCGTGTACGAATGTAGTTGCACCACAGTCAATTGCAGTGATTGAGTACATACGGCTGCTCATAGAGCTGTATAGGTTGCCATTAGTACCTTGACCAACCCATGCTAAACCACATGAAATAAGCCCATTGCCAGCACTTTGGCCAGTACCTAATACGGCAATCATGTCGGCTTTCCAATCGCTGCGTAAACCATCTACGTAGCTGCTATTTGTAACCGAATCTAACCAATCCTCAGACGGCGTTACTGCGTAGTCACCTAAGTTTTGTTTGCCAGCTAAGCGTAGTGTTATATCAACGCCATTTTGGCTATATACTTGATTACTAAAAGCAATTAGTTGATTTATTTTAGTGTCAATATTGCTAGTTGCAGCAGCTGATTGGTCGGTATATAAAATACCGATATCGATGGTTTCTGCTTGTGCAGCACTTGCTGCACATAATGCCGCAGCCAGTGCGGTTGTTGTGATTACTTTTTTCATTATTGTATTTCCTTACTCTTGTTGTGGTTGGAACTTGTTTTTAACTTGGTTGAGCTCATAAAAAGCAGACACACTAAAGCTGCCTTAGAGTGCGGCTTTAATTGTTTTTATATTTTTTGGTTAGCCATCAATTTTTGGTGCAAATATATCGATGCTTTTATCTGATTTGGGTTTTGGTGCGGTTACTTCATGCTCTATGTGGCTTTTATATAAATCGCGTTTTGCTGCAATCCATCCGTACTTACCTTTACTTTCGAATACATAATTGCCAGAGGGCGCAGTAAATTGGCCATATACGGCATCTTTACCTACCGTTAAAACGGTATTATGCATGCGGCCATCAACACCCACTATTTTGCCAAATATGCTCTTGTCGCCATTTTCAGACTCAACCACATTAGTCACCTCTGCGGTGAATGTTTCGGCTGTTTGCGGAATAGCTAAATCAAAGTTTTCGCCAGTTTCTAACGCCTGCAAAGAATTTAAATCAAACTCAATGTAGGCTTCGTTATGCAAGTCGGTAGGTAAAACTTTTGCGTTTATGAGCACTTGCTTGGCTTTGTCGGATAGGCGGTTTACGGCATCAAATTCTTCAAACGGTAAACTGTTGTCTGGGGCAACAATGGGTTTAACGGTAATTGGATCTTTACTCATATCAATAGGTGCAGGGGGATGTGTATTGCGTGTTTTTTGTAAATCAATAGGAACAAAGTCTATAGCAACGGGCGCGATAGGTTCGCCCGTTTCATCTGCATTAAAAAATAGCCCATAAACTGCAAATGCCGATAATGGTATAGCAATTAGTAAGACGACAGATCTCTTCATTTGTTTCTCTTTTAGTGTTTTTGGTTAACTATTTGTTACTTTTTATATTATTAAATGGATTAGATCAAGATAATAAATGTAACCGAAAAGAATTAATTCTGAATTCCATAATCCCTTATAAAGTATAAGGATATTTATTTTTGGTATGTTTTTCACTCTTTTTGGTATTGGTTTTTGCAGGGTTTATGCGGGCTTTGGCGCGTTTGTGGGTACTTGTTTGTTTAGTTAAATACAATGGTTAAAAGTGGCTTTTTGACGTTAATTACAATGAAAAATAAAAAGTGAATTTTTTTCACCCTTTGTAAACTAATCGCTAATTGCAATGTAATTATCGGGCACGTATGTTGAGTGCTGCATAAATGGCATTACGAGGGATTTATGAAAGTGTCTGATCAGTTACTTAACCGAACTACAGCAGGGCTTGTGGCTGTAATTATTGGTTTTTCGAGTTCTATTGCATTGATTTATCAGGTAGTGATAACCCTTGGTGGCACGCCCGATTTAGTGGCTAGTTGGATTTTAATGCTCGGTTTAGTGATGGGTATAACGTCAATTGGCTTATCGTACTATTACAAAGTACCTGTTTTAATTGCGTGGTCTACCACGGGAGCTGCATTACTTATTTCAAGTGCCCAAGGGTATAACTTAAACGAGGCTATTGGCGCGTTTATGCTCAGTGCATTGCTCGTATTTTTGTCGGGGGTTACGGGCTGGTTTGAAAAAATAATGAACCGTATTCCAAGTGAGCTTGCTTGCGCCATGTTGGCCGGCGTACTTGTTACTTTTGGTATTGATGTTTTTAATTTTATGAACGACATGCCTTTAGTAATTGGCTTAATGGTCGTTATGTACTTTATTGGTAAACGTTTTTTTGCCCGCTTTGCTATGTTAAGTGTGCTTATTATAGGCGTATTACTCGCTTGGCAAATGGGTCATATTGATACCAGCGCACTGCACTGGAAAATGAGCGAATTTGCTTATATTGAACCCGTTTTTAACTTACAAGCATGCATTAGCATAGGTTTACCACTTTACATAGTTACCATGACCTCGCAAAATTTACCGGGCATTGCTGTTTTAAAGGCGCACAAATATAAAGCGCCTATATCTGCGTCTCTTAATGTAACTGGTTTTGTAAATATGCTTACGGCCCCATTTGGAGCCTACTCTATTAATTTAGCCGCCANGTATTTTATATTTTAATGGCGCTGTGCGCGGCTACTTTAGTTGGCTTGGTAGCAAGTTTACCCCAGGCGCTGATTTTAGCTTTGGCGGGCATTGCGCTATTTGGCACCATTGCTAATAGTTTGCAGCAAGCTCTTAGTAGTACTGAATATACTGAGGCCGCAATAGTCACTTTTTTAGTAACTGCATCTAACTTAACATTGCTCTCAGTGGGGTCTGCTTTTTGGGGGATTATAGCGGGTGTGTTAACGCTTATGATCACCAGGAAAGACTAAAAGCTTTATTGTGTACAAAGAGCCGTTGGTGAGTATTTAAAACAAAATTATAGTTTATTTATATCATTAAAATAGTTTAACTAAGCTTATAAAAAAGGCTGCAATTGCAGCCTTTAGCTTTACAAAACAAGATTTACCTAATCAAAAGTATGATGGCGAGTTACACTAAACCGATTAAGTATATGATGCATAACATATACGGCGCACAGACTTAATATTATAGCCACAGATACTGAACTAAACCGATACAGCGCACTATAAATTAAGTCTTGTCCTGGCCCGAGTGAGTTCCCAAATAAAATACCAAATGTAGTCAGCACACCAAAACCAATACCCGGTATGCCTCCGCCTAAAATATGAAAACGCGCAAAAATAAACGAAAGTATCCATAAAATAGCTATCGGAAAAAGTAAAAAGTCAGAGTGACTATACAAAAACACCTGCGATAGTAGCGCTGCATTGCACCCTATAAGTGTTCCTATTGCCCGTTGCCAACCAGCCANCCGGCGGCTTTCCAGCACAATGAAAATAAAATGAGTACAGAAGCTGCTTGCGCAGATATTGAGTCTTGTAAATCAAGAACCTGAAAAACCACAAAAGAGAGCGTAGCCACGCTTGAGCATAACAATACCTCATGGCGAATACTCTCTTTTGCTTTAGCTGGCATTACTCGTGTGGGCCTTGCGGTTACATCAGGAAATAGGCCATGCATTAATGCAGCGATAACGACGGTTAAAAGAATAGCCAACCCATTAGTTAAAATTAGCGGGTAAATACTACTTCCCTGACCAACATAGCTGGAAAAATGTAGCTGAATAGAAAGGCTAACAACGCCTAAAGCGCCAAATAAAAAGGCACTACCGCTACTCATTTGGTGAAATAAAAAGCAGAAAACACCAAACACTAACAATGCCATAACGACTGGCAAGTGAGAAAACAATCCCTGCATTATCAGCACGATAAGCGCGCTAAATGCAGCAGATGCTATAAATTGATTTATAAGCCCACGGCTTAAAGTAGGCACCATGCCAAGTAACAACATAGGATAAACGGTAAAAAATATACCATTAGGCCAGTTCATTAATTTACTAATAGTAAATCCAAGGGTACATCCACCTGCAATGCGTAGTGCTTGGCGAAGGCCATTAGAGTCTAATTGTGGCCCTTGGCTAACAATTTGAGTCATAAAGTCTCCATTAATAGATGTAGTGTAACCAGCTAATAAACCTAATTTGTGCAGATCCAAACCATTGCCCAATTGTCGATTCGGGCAATAATTGTACTGTTGCACGTGACCCGCTTGGCATGTTTGCTATTAAGTCTTGATGATTTACGAGCTTTAAATGAATGCGTTGACGCTGTGCATCGCGTACCCAACGATTGCTGGTTTCTGTTGTACTTAGTAAACCATTTGCACTAAGTTGGCCGTTGCTAACACCTGCTTCAAATGTTTCAAGTATTGCGTCGTAAACTTCACCTGGGCGGCTATCAAATACTACGCGCGCTTGAGTGCCTTGCTTCATATTTGAGAGTGACTTTTCTCTAAAGTCGGCAACTAAATCGGCTTTTTTAGCGACAATAGCTAATAACGGGCTACCTGCAACTGCGTACGCGCCGTCTAATAGTTGTAAGTTAGCAACTACGCCGTCACTTAATGCGCGCACTTGCGTGTAGGATAAATTTAGTTCAGCCTGCGCTAACTGATTAGCAGCGTGGCGCATAGCTAAGTTTTTATTACCTGAGTCACCTCTAGCTAAAACCGCTTCAGCTAACTGTGCTTCAAGGGCTGCAACATTTGCTTTACTGGCTTCAAAATTAGCACGAATGCTTTCAAGTTCTTGCTCAGATATAGATTTTTGAGTATAGAGTTTTTCGCCTCTGCTTTTTAATAGTTTTTGCTCATGCTGTTTAGCATTTGCAGCACTTATTTGTGCCTCAAGGGCTTTAACATTGGTATCAAGACGCTTGTTTTGTAATTTGGCATCATCAAGCGCGAGTTGAGCTTGCTCTTTGGCTAAATTATATGGGCCTTCATCGATACTAAATAATATATCGCCCGCTTTAACTGATTGGTTATTATTAACTTGCACACTAGTGACTCGGCCACTAATTTGCGGTGATATTTGCACAACAGGGTGGTATACACGTGCCTGTGGTGTCACAGGCAAAACCATATCGGCCACTAAATAGTAAATAAATACTAAGATAAACCCTATGAGAGAGAACCTTACATAGCGTGCAAACTTTTGATCCGGTGTCATTTTTAGCCTTACTTATTAACTTGAATACATTTAAGGGCGTTTTGCTCTATTTTGATCAAACCAAATGCAATCGCATCGAGCTGCTCAACAGATAAACCGCTGTATAACTGATTTTTTATATCGGAAATGGTCTCTTGCAATGAATGTAAAATGGCATCACTTTGCTCAGTAAAATAGAGTCTTTTACTGCGCTTATCATGTTTGTCTACACGGCGAACGATTAACGATTGCTCCTCTAATTGCTTAAGCGTACGAGTCAGTGAAGGCATTTCTATTCCTAAGCTATTAGCAAGTTCAAGTTGTGTTAATCCCTCACCACGCATATTTATATGCATTAGTGCAGTCCAGCGCGACTGAGTAAGCCCTAAAGGCTCAACAGCAATGGTTACCGCTTCGCGACATAAGCGATGAACTCGGCCCATATTACCGATAACTGTTAAATCGAGCGTTTCGTGAAAAGGTTTGTGTGTAGGCATAGCCATCCCAACATAGTTAGCAAGCTAACTATTTTATCATTACTTAGCTTGCTAAGTAAATATATGTAGGAGAGGGAAGTGGCAAAATATTTGCTAAACCTCACCTTTAAAAATGGTGAGGTTTAGGGAGGTTTTAAAAGTTAAGTAAATTAGCGGGGGAGTATTGATCGGTAAGTACTTTTGTATCGGCAGGCCAATCTTGGCCGTCTTTTGTAAAGTGCATAAATTGGCTAATCGCTTTTATGTCTATACCGTATTTGACTAATTTAGGGGCGAGAGCATTTACACGCGTGTTAATTTGCGCTTCGCTCGGTATTGATTTAAGTCCCGCTAAAATAATACGGTTACTACGATTTTCGCGGCTTACATTTATAAAGTCGCCAAATACAGCGTGGTAAGTTGCCGACTCATGCTCATAAAGTTTACTACTTGAAAACGTATTTGCGGCAATAACACCGCCATCGCCTAATACGCTTTGTACTTCTTCAAAAAACTCTTTAGTAAGTAAGTGCTCCGGAATGTAGTCGCCGTTAAATGCATCTAAAATAATCCAATCGTACTTTTGTTTTTTAATTGCGGCGCGCTTTATAAAAATGCGGCCATCTTGCACGCTTGATGTCACTAAGTCGTTTTCTATAAAGTTAAAGTAATCGCGTGCAACTTTAGTTACTGCAGGATCTATTTCAACATTATGAATTTTTGCAGTGGGGTATAGCTCATGAATAACGTTAGAAAGCGTACCGCCACCTAACCCTATAATAAGTACATTTTTAGGGCTGTCAGCTACTAATAAACTAGCAAAAGTCAATTTTGTGTAATTAAAAACAAGTTTGTCGGGATTGCTTTTATACATGCAACTTTGGCTTGTTTGGCTACTTTTAGTATTAAATTTAAGGCAACGTAAGTCGCTCGTTTCTTCAACAATAATATTGCGATAAAGCGAGCGTTCTTCATGAATGACCTCGCTCATTGCTACACCCGAAAAGATGCTCGTAGCTAACAATAGATATTTAAGCATGAGCCAACTCCTTATTACCTGCCAAGCTATTAATAACAATAGCTAGTACGCCAAGTGAGCCAAGCGTTAAAGCAAAGGCGCTAATAATTGTATTTACGTCAAACGCGAGTACAAAGTAAAAAGAGGTAATAATGGTACCTAAAGCGCTACCAAGCGTACTTACAAAATATAAACGCCCTGCTACTTGCCCGCTTTTGTCGCTATCGGTTACCAGTAAACGTACAGAGTAAGGCGAAATCATGCCTAAAATAACGGTAGGTATAAAAAATAAAGCAGTTGTCGCTAACAGTGAGCCGTAGCGGCTATCTTCGATATGGGTAAAAATAAACTCCATTATTGGCTGCGAAAACAGTGTAATAGGCACCACCATAATACTCGCGACTAAAAATATTAGCCCATATTTAGTAAGCGATGCATTTTTAGTACTGAGCTTACCACCGAGTAAATACCCAAAAGAAAGGCTAAGCATAAATACAGTAATTATACTGCCCCAAATATGTACGCTACTGCCAAAAAAAGGCGCTAAAATTCGCCCTCCTAAAAGCTCAATCCCCATAATGCAAAAGCCACTGCAAAAGGCTAAAAAGTAAATTAACGCGTTTGTTTTTATGCTCATATAATTATCGTTATGTAACTTAAGTAGAACACTATACTAACGTGATGCATACAAAGCTGCTAGAGCCTGTTGACCTAAGTTTAATTAAAAAGAAGTTTTGTTATAACGATTTGTTAGTTAGGGCGTGTTGATCTATTTAACACGCCCTCGCGATTTAACACTTAAGACGCTTTTTTATTTAAATTAATTTTTTCTTAAGTTTTCTTTAAGTTTCACTCGTTAAATTTAAACCCTGAAATATAAACAGGTTTAAATGAGCGAGCTTATGCAATTAGCCCACAGTTCTACATCATTAGGTTTAACACAAAATAACTGTCAGTTTATTAGTGCTCGTATTGATGATGTGCATCGAAAAAATCTCGAAAATACAGTAAAAGAAGGTTTTTTAGTTGCGTATAACGCTAAGCTTACTTCGTTTATGCCACTACTTTGCCAATACGTTACCGAGCAAGGAAAATGCACCTTAGGGCTAAGGCAAGCAACTTCGCCATTGTTTATTGAGCAATATTTAGCATCACCCGTTGAAGATTTTTTAGATGAGAGTATTTCTCGTAATAAAATTTTTGAACTTGGTAATCTTTGCTCTACAAATCGAAGGGCAACACTTGCACATTTTATTATTGTTAACGAAGCTCTGCAAAGTGTGGGCGCAAAACATTTAGTGTTTTGTGCAACCAGTAAAGTGCGTGCTTTATTGCGCTTACTTGGTGTTACGTGTACTGAAATTGCACTTGCTAGCAGTTTTGTAGTTGAGAACCCATTAAAGTGGGGCAGCTATTACGCCAACCAACCAACAGTATGCATTGTGAGCCTAGAGCAAGCTCACCAACAAGTACTAAATACCCCAATGCTTTATAGTTTGATGCAGCAAAACCACTCAAATATCAATTCTTTGGTAAATGCATTGGTGAATGTATGAATTACTATAATACACATTCAGTATCGCCATTAATTATTGCGCATAATAAAGAGCAAACACTTGAAATTAACAGTGATGAGTTTAACCAGCAAATACAAAAAGTAGTAAAAATTCTACAAAGCTTTAACGGCAAATGTGTCGCTTATAAGCTCGATAATACGCCAGCTTGGCTTGTTATTGATGCCGCTACTGCGGTTTCTAATAAAGTGGCTGTGCCAATTGCTCACTTTTTTAGTGAACAACAAACTCAATATGTACTAGCGCAATGCGGCGCACATTTATTTATGAGCGACACACTAAACCCTTTACTCGGGGAGCCGACGGCATCAATTACTTTATTTGAGTTTTACACATTATATATTTACGAAATCGTTGTAGCTAAACCCGTCAGTTATTTTCCAGAAACTCAAAAAGTAACGTTTACATCAGGATCGACTGGGCAACCAAAAGGCGTGTGTTTATCTGCAAAAAGCCAAATGCAGGTTGCGCAATCGCTTTGCGATAAAATTAATATTAAAAAGCCTGTTCATTTGTGTTTATTGCCGCTTGCTGTATTGCTTGAAAATATAGCCGGCGTGTATGCCCCTTTAAAAAGTAGCGGTACAGTGCATTTAATACCGCTAAATGAATTAGGCTTTGTTGGAACTGCATTAAAACAGCCCGCACAGCTTATAGCTGCTATTGATAAAGTTAAGCCAAATACGCTTATTTTAGTGCCTGAACTATTAGCATGCTTAGTTGCTTTTGCTGAACAAGGGTGGCAACTGCCTAGTTCGGTACAGTTTATTGCAGTAGGTGGTGCGCGTGTCAGCGAAATGCTAATAGTTAAAGCGCGTGGCTTAAACTTACCGGTGTACCAAGGTTATGGGCTTTCTGAGGCGGCATCTGTAGTTAGTTTAAATTCGCCCACAAACGATAACCTCCAAAGTGCAGGTTCTGTGTTACCTCATATTCAAACCAAAATTGAAAATGGCCAGCTTTTTATAAAAGGCGATTTGTTTTTAGGTTACTTAAACCATCAGCCACACGACAAAAACCAGTGGTACGCAACCGGTGATCTGGTCGAGCAGCATCAAAATACCTTATTTATTAAAGGCCGCCTAAAAAACCTAATTATTACCAGCATGGGTCGCAACATCAGTGCCGAGTGGCCTGAATCACTATTACTAAGTCAAAGCGGTATTTTACAAGCGGTTGTGTTTGGTGAGGGGCGACCTTTTCTCAGTGCCATTATTTACGCCGATACAAAGCTAAGTGACCCAGTGTTAGCTCAATACATTAACGAAATTAATAAACAACTACCCGACTATGCACGAATTCAAAAGTGGCATCGTTTAACCGCCCCATTAAGTGTGCAACAAGGATTATTAACAACAAATAATCGCCCAAAACGAGATGCCATAAGTAAGCAGTACCATGCTGTGTTTGAGCAATTTTACCGACTTGGAGAAGTAATTAATGAGTGATTTTTTTAACACCCTTAAAGAGCAAACTAAACAAGAGCAAAACTACCTGCTTGCAGCGCCGATTATCCAGCGTGTTTTTAAAGGCGAAGCATCACTTGAAGAATACGCCTCGTTTTTAGCGCAAGCGTATCACCATGTTAAGCACACTGTGCCATTAATGATGTCGGTTGGTGCACGATTAACCGACGAACAAGAATGGTTGCGCGAAGCCGTCGCAGAATACATTGAAGAAGAGATTGGCCATCAAGAGTGGGTACTTAATGATATTGCAGCCTGTGGTTTTGACAAAGAAACAGTAAGGTGTAGTCAGCCGCAATACGCTACGGAAATGATGGTGTCGTATGCGTACGATTCCATTGCACGTAAAAACCCATTGAGCTTTTTTGGCATGGTACATGTGCTTGAAGGCACTTCTATAGCGCTTGCTGATGGCGCGGCTTCAAATATTGCAAGTGCTGTGGGCTTATCTAAAAAAGCATTTAGTTATTTAACCTCTCACGGCGCACTTGATATAGAGCATGTAAAGTTTTTTGAAAACCTAATGAACCAAATAACAAATGAGGCGGATCAACAAGCCATACTTCATGGTGCAAAGCGCTTTTATCGTTTATACGGCGATATATTTCGTGGGCTCGATGACGAACCATTTTTTAAAGCAAGCGCACAAGGCAAATTGGCATGAGTAGCGCTTTATGTGTGCTAACTGGCGCAACCGGCGGAATAGGGCAAGCGATTGCTAAAGCCCTATATGCAAAAGGGTGGAAGTTACTGCTTGTAGGACGTAATACGCAAGACCTTGAAAAACTGAGCCGTGAATGCCCAGACAGTGAAATATTTACGGGCGACTTAACCGACGATACAACACGCATTAACCTAGCAATAAAAGCCAAGCAACTCGGCGGCGTTAAATTGCTTATTAATAATGCCGGTATAAATACAATGCAAAGCCTTGAGCACACAAGTAATGAGCAAATAGATAATATGCTTACTACTAATTTGTCGGTGCCTATTAAATTATGCCAGCTATTTTTAGGGCAGTTAGCGTATACCAAAGGCACCATTGTTAACGTGGGATCATCGTTTGGCAGTATTGGTTACCCGTTTCAAACACTTTATTGCGCCAGTAAATTTGGTTTACGTGGTTTTACAGAGGCGCTCTCGCGTGAGCTTAACGGCTCAGGTGTTAAAGTGACCTATTTAGCACCAAGAGCGACAGATACATCTATTAATAGCAGTAAAGCGCGGGCAATGAATAAAGAGCTCGGTAATAAAATGGACTCGCCAGAATTAGTTGCTCAAGAGTTATTAGCACTTATAAATTCGAATCAAACAAGGCGTTTTATTGGTTTTCCTGAGAAATTATTTGCACGTATTAATGGCGCATTCCCAAGCGTTGTTGATAACGCTATTGCAAAACAACTTCCTAAAATTAAACGCTTTTTAAGTTAACAAACACACGAGGACAAAATTATGTATAAATTTACCCTAGCATTATCTCTAATACTAACAACTGTATTTACAACTGCAGTAAACGCAGATGAAACACAAGACTTAACCTCTATTCAACAAAAGTGGGCAATTGCTAACTACGAACTTGAAGATGATGCGCAAATAGATGCGTTTACACAACTAAGTGAGCAAAGCGCGTTATTTGTTAAAAACTATCCAGGCTCGGCACAACCACACATTTGGAATGGCATTGTGTTAGCCAGCTTTGCAGGCGCAAAAGGTGGCTTGGGCGCACTTGGTTTAGCAAAAGAAGCTAAAGCGTCACTTGAAAATGCACTCTCAATTGATGGTACAGCATTAAATGGCTCAGCTTACGCAAGCCTTGCAACGCTTTATAGCAAAGTACCTGGTTGGCCAATTGGTTTTGGTGATGACGACAAAGCTGAAAAATTATTTAAACAAGCCCTCGCTTTTAATCTCGAAGGCATTGATACTAATTACTTATACGGTGAATATTTGTATGACGAAGGCGATTATAAACAAGCTAAAGCACGACTACTTGTAGCACAAGTAGCGGGCATTCGTGATACTCGTGCAAAAGCAGATGAGTATCGCCAACAAGCAATAAGTCAGCTATTGGCAAAAGTAGATAAAAAACTAAAAAGATAAACACATAATGCATTTATTACTCGTTGAGGACGATCATTTAGTGGCGCAAGGGCTTATTCGCTCTTTGCGTCAAGAGGGCTACAGCGTAGAGCATAGTGGCACAGTTAAGCACGCCTTAGAGTGCCTTTCTAGTGGTGAGATTGAGCTTGTTATTCTCGATTTAGGATTACCTGATGGCGACGGCTCGCAAGTTTTAAAGCATATTAAAGCACAAAAAAAAGTTATTCCGGTGGTTATTTTAACTGCTCGCGGCAGTATTGATGACAAAGTCCAAGGGCTAGATATGGGAGCAGACGATTACCTTGCAAAGCCGTTTGATCCTGCTGAGTTATTTGCTCGATTACGTGTAGCAAGCCGGCGCATTAACCAAACACAATCAAGCTTATTGCGCTGTGGTGATGTAGTAATGGATACCTCTGCTCATACAGTTGCACTAAGTGGGCAATCACTTACACTACCACGAAAAGAATACATGCTTTTAAAAGCGCTGATGGAAAATCAGGGAAGGGTGCAATCAAAACAACAACTCGAAAACAAACTTTACCAATGGGGTGAAGAAGTCGGCTCTAATGCCATAGAGGTGCATATTCATCATCTTCGTAAAAAGTTCCCTAGCGATTTTATTAAAACCTTACGTGGCATTGGCTACGTGGTTGGTAAGCGTTAGAGTGTGTTTATCTTTCGAGGTTGAAAATGTCTATTCGTAAACGTCTGACCTTAATTTTACTTTCAATGATGGTGCTTACTTGTTTTTTAGCATTAGTAAAAGGCTATCAAAAAAGCATGCTCCACGGCGAAAACTTGCTTGATAATGAACTTAAAATAGTGGCTGGCGTTTTAATTGAGCAACCATTAGCACTAAGCACAAATGCAGTACAAGTAAGCAATAATAGTGTTCAGTTGTTGTATCAAATTTGGCAAAATAATAGTTTACTTAGTGGCTCATCGAGTTTAAAGAATAACCAAATTAGTTTTAGCGAGGGCTTTCAAACTGCCAATGTAGCAGGGCAGCGTATGCGAGTGTTTGTGATGAGAAAAAATACCCGTAAAGTCATCGTTGCTGAGCCTATGGCAAAGCGGTTTGAATTAGCTGAAGCCGTTATTTTATCTGCAATGTTACCTATGCTATGGGCTGTCCCTCTGCTTGCTATTTTTATTAGCTTTTTTGTTAAATACGCATTAGCCCCTCTTACTCGATTATCTAAGCAGCTGGCTACTCGCCAAGCAAACGACTTTACGCCAATTAACTGGCAGGTAACCGACGAAGAAATTAAACCGGTTATTAATCGTTTAAACGATTTATTTAAACGAGTAGAAACCGCTTACTTACGAGAGCGTTTTTTTGCCTCAGATGCAGCTCACGAATTACGTACTCCGCTCAGTAGCTTAAAAATTAATGTA
Organism: Pseudoalteromonas sp. TAE56; assembly: GCF_000497955.1. Lineage (NCBI taxonomy): Bacteria > Pseudomonadati > Pseudomonadota > Gammaproteobacteria > Alteromonadales > Pseudoalteromonadaceae > Pseudoalteromonas > Pseudoalteromonas sp. TAE56. Next base: position 46,252 of record NZ_AUTN01000105.1, on the reverse strand, counting down.
CATAATTTAGCTAATAAACAAAGTAGCTCGCAAAACCATCAAGAATTACAAGCCATGTCACAAGGCATTAATCGCTTAAGTAATATTGTTGAACAAATGCTAATTTTAGGGCGCACTCAGCCTGAGCAATGGCAAAAGCAGTTTAGTGAACAGTCATTGCTAGCGATTACTCAGCAAGTCGTATCGGAGCAATACGACAAAATAGATGAAAAAAACCAAACTATTAGTCTTGAAGGTGACGATTTTGTAATTAATGGTGATGAGTTTACATTAACCACACTCATCGCTAATTTACTTAGCAATGCCATAAAATACACACCGAATAAGGGTCAAATAATAATTAAACTAGCATCAAATAATAACAGCTTTAGTTGGCAAATTGATGATTCTGGTGCGGGCATGACTGAAGAGCAAAAAGAGCGAATATTCAATCGCTTTTATCGCGTGGGTGGCGATCAACATCCATCAGGCGAGCAAGGTGCGGGTTTAGGTATGGCGATTGTCCAACACATAATTGCTATTTATGGCGCAAGTATTCATTTAGCGAATAGCTCTTTAGGCGGACTAACCGTTAAGGTTACTTTTACAGGAGTAAAAAGTGACTAAACGTTTATTTAATCACTGCCTTTGTTGTTTGCTATTTTTGTCGTTTAACGCGGCGAGTAAAGAGTATCTTATTATTTTAAAAGATCATTTGTTTTACCCCTCGCAAATAATTATTCCCGCAAACAAAAAAGTAAAACTATTGATAGAAAACCAAGACAGCACACCAGAAGAGTTTGATAGCTTTGATCTAAACAGAGAAAAAGTACTCTACCCAAATCGTAAAAGCATTATTTATATAGGGCCGCTAAGTAAAGGGCATTACGAGTTTTTTGGTGAGTTTTCGCCCAATACAGCAAGGGGCGTTGTAATAGTTAGCGATGAAGGGGCGCAGCATGCTAATAACTAGTTTAGTCATGAGCCTTAATCAATTACTACCGGTGGCTATTTTATTAGTGCTACTACAAGTAGTTAAAAAACAGAGCTCTTTGCAAATAGGGTCTGCTTTATTAATTGGCGCGGTAATGTCGTTTTTGTACATGCAAAGTGCATCATGGGTGAGCCAATGGTTTGAACACCAAGGGTTAGAGTACTCACAAATAGGGCTATGTATCGCTATATTTATTGCTGTATTGGTATTTGCACTAAAGCAAATATCAGCGGCATTTTATATCGCAGTTATCAGTACAGTAGCATTGTATTTAAGCCACTATATTATTTACCTCACCAGTTTTTGGCAAAATAATGATGCAGGGCAAAGCTTATTTATTGGCACTTTATTAGGTGTTGGGATTTGTTTAAGTTTTAGCGTATTGCTGTACTTTTTAATGAATGCAATTAAGTACCGCTTTGGTATGTATCCGCTTTTTACTTTGCTTGCTTTTAACAGCGCGGCTAAGTTATTAGTTGCACTGGATTTGGCAAGTCAAATAGATTTAATTACAAACACCTCAACAGTGTGGGATTTACGTAATTTGTTAAGCGAAAACTCTGAGCTAGGCCGCGTACTGCGTGCTCTGGTTGGTTACGAGGCCACTCCTGATTTAATGAGTGTACTTATATATAGTACAAGCAGCGTATTATTTTTATTACTTTGTTACGTTATTCCAGCTTCAATAACTAAGGAACGTGTATGAAAGCACTTAACCTATATTTAGCGCTTAGTTTTACCGCTCTTTGTTTGTTGGTATTCTCAATCCAAGCAAAGGCCGATGGTATTGTTGTTGATAAGGTATACCATCCCTATGTTTTGCCTTTTGAGCGTGAGTTTGAGTGGCGATTAGTGTCGCACCAAACAGATAGTGGCAACATACTAGCGCAGCGTTTGGGTGGCGGTGGTGCTCTTAACGATACAATGGCACTAGAAGGTTACATAGTTGGTGAGCGAGACGATAACGGCGACTTTGGTTTAGAAGCTTATGAGCTTGAGCTACGTTGGCAATTAATTGAGCAAGGTAAATTATGGGCTGATTGGGGGGCATTATTTGAGCTTGAAAAAAAACATAATGAAGATGTGTATGAAGCAACTTCGGGTTTTGTGATCGAAAAAGAATTTGGAAAAACGAGCCTTACACTAAACGCTTTTTTGGTTTATGAGTGGGGGCAAGACATTAAAAATGAATGGGAAAGCGAGTTTAGAGCACAGTATCGCTATCGCTATCGTTCTGCTTTTCAGCCTTCTATAGAGGTTTACGTAGGTGAAGACTTTGTTGGTATAGGGCCTGGTTTTATAGGTTTACAGCGCTTTGATGGGCAAAAGCAATTAAAGTGGGAAGCAGGTTTCATCACTGAGATAAGCCAATCAGAAAAAAACCATAGTTTTAGGCTCGCATTAGAATTTGAATTTTAATAATAAATAAAAGCTGTTTTGGTTGTTATCATTCTGATTATAGATAGGTACTTGACATATTATTTAAACTCTATATAGTGGGCCGCAGCTAGAAAGAAAGCATGTAAGCTATAAATCTCCATTTCGATATAAGTAATACTTGTAGTTCCGTCCTGAAGTTTTTAAAGTACCATCTCATTTTTTGCTACACCCGCTCTTATGAGCATATTTTTATTTTTATTTCAGGATATTACAATGTCTAACATCGTATCAGGTACAGTTAAGTGGTTTAACGAGTCTAAAGGTTTTGGTTTCATCGAGCAAGAAAATGGCCCAGACGTTTTCGCACATTTCTCAGCAATCAAAAGCGAAGGTTTCAAAACTTTAGCTGAAGGCCAACGTGTAGAGTTTACTCTTTCACAAGGTCAAAAAGGTCCACAAGCTGATAACATCACAGCTGTATAATTTTACTTTTTAAGTAAAATGAAAAAAAGCGCTTAAGGCGCTTTTTTTGTGTCTGAAATTTGACTCAAACCAAACAACGCCCATTACCAATGTAAATTAGCTAAATGATATTGCTATTATTAAGCCCCATCTAATATTTGTTTTTCTATTCTTCTAAGTCATTCTTCTAAGCCATTGCGCTAATGCAAGTGAGTTTAAGCTTGTAATTTATACCGAACATTTCTCCCTTATAATTTTAAAACGACAAAGATCAGCTTGTTGGTATTACTCTCGCTATTGTAAAAGATATTTGCACAGCTATTGCTATAACCAGCGTGTTTAAATTGCTTCTTTGGGAGCATGCTTATAATTTATACCAACCTGCATAAATCTTTGATCAATTTAACGAATTAAATTGCACTATAACGTCGTTAAAAATTTTTTATTGAGAACAACTAGATACAAAAATTTTTGCCTAGTTCTAGCGTAATTTCCTTAACGTTAAATAGACCCCATACATAAGCAGATTGGTATTAGTTCAAAAAGACCCTCACTTAGGTCTTGTTCTAATTGCTAAAAACACCGAACGTGAACCTCTATTTATTGGTATTAGTATAAATAATCCAAAATATGCAAAGCAGTTTTTTTTAAAATTGTAAGAGGTGATACATATGAGTTATTAGTAAATAAAATTGGCTTTAAAACGGATGAAAATTTACTGATTTTTGGAGACGAAAAACAATTTATGGATTTGTTTTCAAAAAGAAAGATAGATCTAATTTCAAGTTCAAAAGTTACAATAAAGTATAGCTAGAGCTCTTTGGATATAAAGCAACTGACGTAGTGAAGTGCAAAAATCACTCCATCCTGAGTTTGCTGGTAATTACATAGCATTTAATAATCGGTACCTAAACCTATTATAAAGCGATTTAACAATGAGTATAAAAAGTTAAAAACGAAAGGTGACTTTGCTGCTTATAAATACCCCACTATTATTAATTTACCTTTCGTAAGGTAGCCCTTTATCTTTTTTTACTTTTAAAAATGCAGCTTGTAGTGCTTCAACTAAACGCATATCTGTTTTTTTATTCGCAGCTAAATAAGCATCAATTGTTAGCTCATCTATTTTATAAATAAACCTTAAGTGTGCTGGTTTGAGCTTTAGATAGTCGCTCATCTGCTGCATATATAATGGATCGTCTACAATTAAATCTACTTTTTTAGCTAATAGTAAAGAGTATGATTTTTGAATGTCAGAGGTTAAAACAGCTTCAAATCCAAGTTTCGTGAGGGTTTGTGTTGAAAAGTCATTGCGTTGCATTGCAATTTTATACACTTTTGCTTGTTCAGTATTATTTATAATAAGATCATTTCGCTCTGATAGGCCGATAAAGCCCAGCTCAAACCGTCCAACTGGTCCAATCCAATAAAATTTATTTTCTCGCTCTACAGTGCGTGCAAGGCTGTATATAAAGGTATTTTTTAATTCATCTGCAATTTTATAAGCACGTGCCCAAGGATACATTTGAATGTTAGGTGTGAGATCAGCCTCAGCAAATATATCCCTAATAAATTGAGTACCTTCACCTGCAACTTCGCCATTAATTAATACTTGGTTTGGTGGCGCTAACTCAGTCACAACAAGCAGAGTTTCCTTTGCTTGAATATACACGGAACAAGTAAAAAGAAGGGAATAAAGAATATATTTCACAATAGCGAATCGTCATTCGGTTAGCTTAAGTAATATAAGTGTGGCTGAAAATATGAAAAATACAAAAATTATTTATGTGAACTTGTTACTAAGATATTGGTTTATTTGAGTTATGTACAACTATAAAGGAGGCTAGATAGGTAAACGGCTTGAGGTCTGAAGTAATTGAAGCTAAAAAACTATGCTCTAAAACGATAAAAGGGCCTTGCGGCCCTTGGTGAAGTATCGTTCAAGTCAGATAGAGCTTTAACCCCTTAAAGCGCTATCCTCTTGTTTTGCAACACCGGTGTTCATCTCAATAAGTTTCTAAGCTAGCGAGAGGAAAAACCCAGCAATTGCTGCGCTCATAAGGTTAGCCATAGATCCTGCTAACACTGCTCTGAGCCCTAAGCGTGCGATATCCTTCCGCCTGCTAGGCGCCATACCGCCTAACCCACCTAGTAAAATGGCTATCGATGATAAGTTAGCAAAGCCACATAAAGCAAAAGTAACAATTGCTTGTGTGTGCGCACTTAACGTATCGCGATAATTTATAAAGTCTAAGTAAGCAACAAACTCGTTTACTACTATCTTTTGACCAATAAAGCTGCCGGCTATAATCGCTTCGTCCCATGGCACACCTAGTAACCATGCAACTGGAGCAAATACATAACCTAATATTTCTTGAAGCGTTAATGTCGGGTAATCAAACCACCCGCCAATACCGCCTAATAAACCGTTTAATAGTGCAATTAGCGCTACAAAAGCAAGTAACATTGCACCTACATTAAGTGCTAAATGCATACCGTTTGCTGCACCTGATGCTGCTGCATCAATTACATTTACAGGTTTATCTTCGTCATCTAAATCTAAATCAGCTAAGTTATCTTTAGGAGTTTCAGTTTCTGGCACAATCATCTTGGCCATTAAAAAACCACCTGGTGCAGCCATAAAGCTCGCCGCAATAAGATACTTAAGATCTACGCCAATAATTACGTAACCAGCCATTACAGAGCCTGCTACAGTGGCTAAGCCACCTACCATCACTGCAAACAATTCCGACTTGGTCATTGTTGCTATAAATGGCTTAACTATTAACGGAGCTTCAGTTTGGCCTACAAAAATATTTGCCGTTGCTGAAAGCGATTCTGTGCGAGAGGTTTTCAATAATTTTTGTAAACCGCCGCCTAAAATCCTAATTATCCAATCCATAATGCCAAGGTGATATAACACAGCAACAAGTGCTGAGAAAAACACGATAACGGGCAAAACTTGAATTGCAAAAATAAAACCTAATGTGTCTTGTGAGGCAAGTGGACCAAATAAAAACCCAATACCATCATTAGCATAACCAATAACCGACGAAACGGCTGATGACATACTCGTTAACACATTTTTTCCTGCTTCGAAAAACAGAACAAAACCGCCAATAACAACTTGCATCGCAAACGCTATACCAACGGTTCTTAAATTAATTGCCTTGCGATTAGTTGACGCAGCAAAGGCAATGCTTAGTAGCACACACATGCCCACTAAGCTCATAAATGTTGTCATACAAATGTTTCCCGTTGTTATTCTTGTAGTAAATATTTAATTTTACTTTTTATTATATCAATCGCAACGCGGTTCATGCCGCCTCGAGTCACAACTAAATCAGCGTTATGCTTCGAAGGCTCAATAAATTGATAAAACATCGGTCTAACAGTTGCTTGATACTGCTCAACAACAGATTGTAATGTTCTGCCTCGTTGCTCCATATCACGTTGCATACGACGCATTAAACAAATATCTAAAGGTGTATCTATAAACACCTTAATATCAAATTCTTTATTAAGCGCTTTGTCACTCAATAGTAAAATACCTTCAACAATCAGTATTTTAGCAGCAGGCACTCGGCGTGTGGTTGCACTACGCGTATGCTGTGCATAATCATACGTTGGTACTTCTACTGAGTTACCACAACGAAGTTGTGTTAAATGCTCAAGCATCAACGCGTGTTCAAATGCATCTGGATGGTCGTAATTTGTTTGCGTACGATGAGCCATAGGCAAATGCGACTGATCCTTGTAATAAGCATCTTCTTCAATAATGGCGATAGCGCCTGGTTCAAGCTCATTAACCAATTCATTGTATATAGTTTGGCTAAAAAGAGATTTGCCCGACGCAGACGCGCCTGCAATAGCTATAATAGTAGTTCGTGTCACTAAAGTTCTCATCCACACAGAAAGATATATTGTTGGTAGATCACAATAGCAAAAAAGACACGATTAATCTCTTTTGCTTCGCTCAAGAGTGCAAATTTATAATGTTTAGGTTTTATGAAACAGGACTTTTGTCCTGTACGGAAAATTCGATCAGCGGATAAAGTAACCACCTAGAATCAAAGTGAGGTCAAAATGGCAAGAGCAATTATTTTAATGGCAGATAGCCTAGGAATCGGTGCAGCACCAGATGCAGATAAATTCGGCGATCTTGGGGCTAATACATTCGCTCACTTACTAAAAGCATATTACGACGAAACAGGCAGTGCACTGTCGCTTCCTAATTTATCTAAATTAGGATTAGTAGACGCATGTGAAGCTGCCGGTGGCGAACCGTGTTTAATTTCAAACCGCCAAGCACCAGAAGGTGCATGGGGTTACGCTAAAGAAATCTCTAGCGGAAAAGACACGCCATCTGGTCATTGGGAAATGGCAGGCGTACCAGTGTTATTTGATTGGGGATATTTCCCAAAAACACAGCCAAGTTTCCCACAAGAATTTATAGACGAGTTTATAGCTCGTACAGGTATTCCTGGCATTTTAGGCAATTGCCATGCATCAGGAACTACCATTTTAGAACAGCTAGGTGAAGAGCACGTAAAAACAGGTAAACCAATCTGTTACACCTCAGCTGATAGCGTGTTTCAAATAGCCGCGCATGAAGAGTCATTCGGCCTAGAGAAGCTTTATCAAGTTTGCGAAATCGCACGGGCGCTACTTGATGAAATGAATATAGGACGAGTGATTGCGCGGCCATTTTTGGGTTCAAATAGCCAAGACTTTGCCCGAACGGGTAATCGTCGTGACTATTCAGTACTTCCGCCAGCACCAACATTGCTAGATGTGCTAGCAAAAGACGGCGGCGAAGTAATTAGTATTGGTAAAATTTCAGATATTTACGCGCATCAGGGCATAACCCAAAAGCACAAAGCACCTGGGCTTATGAACTTGCTAGAAAAAACCAGCGAAGTAATGGAAAGCGCGCCAGATCGTAGCTTAATCTTTACTAACCTAGTTGATTTTGATGAAAAATTTGGTCATCGTCGTAATCCGGTAGGATACGCAAAAGCATTAAAAGAATTTGATGACTATTTACCAACTATACTAAATCAGTTAAAAGCAGATGACGTATTAATGATCACTGCAGATCATGGCTGTGACCCAACCTTTCCAGGTTCTGAGCACACTCGTGAATACGTACCTGTTATTGCATACCAAGCAGGTATGAGTAACACACCATTAGGTGAACGCAATAGCTTTGCAGATATAGGCCAAACACTGGCACAGTGGTTTAGCTTATCTGCGCTTGATTACGGCGACAGCTTTTTAAATGAGCTAAAAACGCCAAATAAAAAGGAAAACAATTAATGAGTACTCCGCATATCAGTGCAAACGTTGGTGATTTCGCCGAAACAGTATTAATGCCAGGCGATCCGCTACGTGCGCAATATATTGCTGAAAACTTTTTAGATGATGCAGTACAAGTTACCGGCGTTCGTAACATGTACGGTTTCACTGGCACTTACAAAGGTAAGCCAGTAAGTATCATGGGTTCAGGCATGGGCATTCCATCAATGTCTATTTATGCACGTGAGCTAATTGTAAGCTTTGGCGTTAAAAATATTATACGTATTGGTACGTGTGGCGGTATTGGCACAGATATCAAAATTCGTGACGTAATTTTTGCACAAGGTGCAAGCACAGATTCAAACGTAAACCGTGCACGCGTACGTGGCTACGATTTTGCTGCTATTGCTAACTTTGACCTACTTTTAAACGGCGTAAACGCTGCTAAAGAGCTAGGCATTAAAGCAAAAGTAGGTAACGTATTTACAACCGACACATTCTATCAAGCAGATGACTCGTTCTATAAAGACTTAGACAAGTTAGGCATGCTAGCAGTAGATATGGAAACAGCCGGTTTATATGGCGTTGCAGCTGAATACGGCGCAAACGCAATGGCATTATTTACAGTAAGTGACCACGTAATCACTGGCGAAGCAACACCTGCTGATGAGCGTCAAAGTACGTTTAATGAAATGGTTAAAATTGCATTAGAGTCTATCTAATCAATAAAACAGTTCCTTGGTAACGTATTCACTAAGTTTTGGAGACACGCCCAAAGTGAAGTGAGACTAAACCTCCAAAGCCGCATTTTATGCGGCTTTTTTTATGCCTGAAGAAAATGAGCAGCAGCTTCTAATTACTTAATCCAGCCATCTAAAACTATGTTTTTAAACGCCTGCAAGCAGCGCGTCTACAAGTGAATTTTAACCACCGCGTTAAGTTTTCCACGTAGGCGCAGAGCTTGCTCGCGCGAGAAGCGCAGCTTCTAATTACTTAATTACACAACAAACTTAACCTTTAAAAACAAAAAAAGGGCCAAAGCCCTTTTTTATGGTGTTGCGCCTAATCATACAGGCCAAATACTGAGTGCTTAAACAATCTCACCAGCTACTATCGTATTAAAGCTGTCGTTGTCATGTAGGCTTGCAAATGCGCTCTCATGTAATAGCTCATTACGTAAGTTTGGAGAGTATTCAAGTGCCATTTTAATGTCGGCTAAGGCATCAGCATGCTTATGTGTTAGTGCATAAGCACATGCGCGTTGCCAATAGGCATAACCGTAATCGCTATCTATATCAATAGCTTGATTACACAGCTCAATGGCTTGTGCTGTTTCATTAATTTCTAGTAATGCATCGGCTTTATAAGCAATGGCTTCAACATCTTCTGGTTTGCGATTAAGTATTTCGTCAAAAATTTCAATCTTATTAGCAAAATCACTTTCTAGGTTGGCGCGCATCCACAGCGAATGAACTTCGTTAGTCACCGATATGCGCTCTTGGTTGCTGAGTATTTCTTCTGAGCGTACACGTAGTTTTTCTTCAAGAATTTTTAATCGGTCTTCATACTCGTCTGTAATTACACTCACACGTGTATTTACAATGTCTTCTACTTTGTTTTTAACATCGCGCAACGAGTTCCAACCCACTAAGACCAAAATAGAAGCCGTAGCGGTAATTATAAAAAATACATTATTAATAGTATCGGTAGTGTACGTTAATGCGCGGTCAGCAGTATCAAGCTGAGCATGGGTTACCTGTTTAGTTACATCTTCACGGAGTTTTTGTTGATCTTGCCTAACCGCTTTTAGCTCGTCGAGTATGTAGCGCTCCATTAGCGGTTTATACATAGGCTCTTTAAGTTGTTGAAGGGCTTGTTGCTCTTGTTGTGCTGTAGGTGAGGCAGGTTGTTTTTCAGCAGAATTTACTATGCCCGAAAACAAAGTTAAACAAACAAAAAATGTAGATAGGTAATAACGCATTGGTACGCCTAATTAAATTAATTACTGTAATAACTTTAACATGCAGGGCTGAATGGCACTAGGGCGCGTTGACTTTTCAGGATTAAAATTAACCTAATTTAGATAGGAGCAATAGTTGTAAGAATTTTTTAGCCTAGTGAGCTTAGGAATAACAGGATAAAGCATGAGCATTTTGCTAATACTTAAGTGGTTTTAGGAAAAATAGGCAAAAAAAAGCCAGCTCAATATGAGCTGGCAAAAACTGCTTAAAACAACAATATGTCGTAGGGATTCACAGGAGAACAACTTCATACTAACTGAACCTTTCTGAACAAATACTTAATTCAATTCAATTAGTTAAAAATATAAGAATACTTTAAGTATTCGGTTTATAAAGTAAAGGTGCATTGGGCTTAAGTAATGCACCTTTATAATTATAACTATATAACTACAATTTCATGGTGAAGGGGGGTATTCCAATGTGCGCTTTAAATAAATTAAAGCCACTTTCAAACCCTTCACATACCATTACGCCGAAATTTTTCAATTCGATCACAGGTCTAGTAAAAAGGTTAAGGTTAGTTTACTAATTTTGTATTTTATCTTACGTAATACCTTAGACGAGCGTCATCAGATTTATTTTTACTATTATTTAAAACGTAATTACAAAGCTATTGTTAAATACATCATTAGCAAAAGACCAATCAAAAATATAAATTGGAGCAATCGTTTTAAATAGTATGTTGAGGCTGGCGTAGCATAATTTATGCGCCTATATTAAGGATACGTAAGTGTTTAGGCAGGCACACTAAATAATAAGTAAGCCGATTAAATAAAAATAACCGTTACTTTTTAAAAAGTTATAAATACATAAGCAACAATACTGATTGATTAAGTATTTTACTTTTCCATTATAAGGATTCCAGAATGAGCAACCCTAAAGCAGGCCAATGTCCGGTCATGCACGGCAGTAATACTAAAACGTCTAATCCCAATACTGATTGGTGGCCAAATGCCCTAAACTTAGACATTCTTCATCAGCACGACACCAAATCAAATCCATACAATAGCGACTTTAATTACGCTGAAGCATTTAAATCAATCGATCTTGACGCGCTAAAAACAGATGTAAAAAGCTTAATGACCGATAGCCAAGATTGGTGGCCAGCCGATTNCTAGCATGGCATTCAGCGGGTTCTTACCGTTTAGCCGATGGTAGAGGGGGCGGTGGCACAGGTAATCAACGTTTTGCACCACTTAACTCATGGCCAGATAACGGTAACCTCGACAAAGCGCGCCGTTTACTGTGGCCAATAAAGAAAAAATACGGTAACAAGCTTTCATGGGCCGACTTAATTATTTTAGCGGGCAACATGGCATACGAATCAATGGGTTTAAAAACCTTTGGTTTTGCCGGTGGCCGAGAAGATATTTGGCACCCTGAAAAAGACGTTTACTGGGGAGCTGAAAAAGAATGGTTAGCGCCAAGTGACGGCCGTTACGAAAGTGTAGATAAACCAGATACGATGGAAAACCCATTAGCAGCAGTACAAATGGGCTTAATTTATGTAAATCCAGAAGGTGTTAACGGTATACCCGATCCGCTTAAAACAGCGGCTCAAGTTCGCGAAACCTTTGCCCGCATGGCAATGGATGACGAAGAGACCGCAGCATTAACTGTGGGCGGCCATACTGTAGGTAAAACACATGGTAACGGTAAAGCTGAAAACTTAGGCCCAGAACCAGAAGCTGCAGACGTACACGAGCAAGGTCTTGGCTGGAATAATACAACAACACGCGGTATTGGCCGCGATACTGTTACTTCAGGTCTTGAAGGTGCGTGGACTACACACCCAACCACATGGGATAACGGTTACTGTTACTTACTTCTAAACTACGAATGGGAACTGACTAAAAGCCCAGCAGGCGCTCATCAGTGGGAGCCTATTAATATTAAAGAAGAAGACAAACCTGTTGATGTAGAAGATCCATCAATTCGCTTAAAGCCAATGATGACTGATGCTGATATGGCCATGAAAGTGGATCCTGAATATCGCAAAATCATTGAACGTTTTAATAACGACTTTGAATACTTTTCAGATGTGTTTGCGCGAGCATGGTTTAAACTGACTCACCGCGACTTAGGCCCTAAATCATGTTACTTAGGCGCCGACGTACCAAGTGAAGACTTAATTTGGCAAGATCCAATTCCAGCCGTTGATTACACATTAACAGACGACGAAATTAGCGATCTTAAAACGACATTATTAAATTGTGGTGTTAGTGCCGCTGATTTAATAAATACAGCTTGGGATAGCGCACGTACTTATCGTGGTTCTGATAAACGTGGCGGCGCAAATGGTGCACGCATTCGTTTAGCACCGCAAAAAGATTGGCAAGGTAATGAGCCAGAACGTTTAGTATCAGTACTTAGTGCGCTTGAAAAAGTGCAGGCTGGCTTGAATAAACCAGTTAGCATCGCCGACTTAATTGTTTTAGGTGGTACAGCAGCCGTAGAACAAGCTGCAAAACAAGCGGGTGTTGATGTAAACGTGCCGTTTGCACCAGGTCGAGGAGATGCAACAGACGAAATGACTGATGCAGAATCGTTTGATGTATTAGAACCAATTCATGATGGTTTTAGAAATTGGTTGAAAAAAGATTACACAGTATCAGCTGAAGAGTTATTACTAGAACGTAGCCAGTTAATGGGATTAAGTGCACCAGAAATGTCGGTACTTATTGGTGGTATGCGAGTACTAGGTACTAACTATGCTGGCAGCGAACATGGCGTATTTACAAATAGCGTAGGTTTATTAACCAACGACTTCTTTGTAAACTTAACTGATATGTCAAATCGTTGGGAGCCGGTTCAAAAAGGCTTATACAATATAGTAGACCGTAAAAGTGGTACGACTAAATGGACGGCAACACGCGTTGATTTAGTATTTGGATCAAACTCTATATTGCGCGCACTTGCTGAGTTTTATGCACAAGACGACAACAAAGAGCGTTTTGTACATGACTTTGTAAATGCATGGGTAAAAGTAATGAACGCAGACAGGTTCGATCTTAAATAATCTGTACGCTAAATAAAAAGGGGGAGTAATAATTACTTCCCCTTTTTTAATATTTGCCATACCGTTAAACAAAGCTGCCTTTTTATAAAAATTGACAACTTACGACCCATATCCCAGATTAAATAAGCGGTGATAGAAAGCTATTTTTGCATTAAATTTTGCACACAGCACCACTCAGTATTGCTCACAAAATATCGTAATCTATCTAAGTCATATAAAAGTTAGGCATTAAAAAAGGCGGCAAAAGCCACCTTTTTGTATAAAACAATAAAACTTATAGAAGTGCAAAAAGCTTTTGTAGTTGTGGCATGTATTCGCTCACAAGTTCAAGGTTGCTTTCGCTTACTAAAGAATCCGTAGACTCCGCAGCTGCGCTTGAAGATTTACCAAACGAACCCATTAACGAGCTAGCGCCACTATCTTTAGCACTTTTAAGGCTTTGCAGGCCACCCATTACTTTAGTTGCCGTTTCTTGGTTATCAGCAGAAAGGCCCGATTTAAGATTTTCGATATAAGCCATTGATACTTCAGAACCTACCGTTACTAGCTGCTCTGGCGTAAAACCATAACGGTTTGTAACACCCGCGAAGCTTTTGTACAGGTCTTGCTCTTTAATCATGCTTAGTGCGCTATTAGCTAAAGAGCTTTGTTCGCCAACGCTTTGCTCTGCAGAACCACCTAACATACTTGCTAAATCTAAGTCTTTTAACGACTCTTGGCTGCTTGCCCAGCTAGTTACAGCAGGTAATGCTTTCATGTAGCTTTGTAATTGGCCTTCGCTAATGTCTTCTGCAAGGCTTGAAAAACTCATTGCTAATAAGCTAAGTGATAAAAGTATTTTTTTCATTGGGCATTTCCTGTTGTTTAATTAACGCTATTTAAAACTAAATGTAAGCGCTTGCCAATACAAAACTAAAGTATTAGGGGGATTTAGGCTATAAAGTAGTATAAATACTTTAAAGTCCTATAACTTAAGCTGATTCAGCACAAATATAGTTACAAATGATATAATGCATTTTTGACAAATAGAGCTGAACACAATGTTAACAATTTCAAATACTGTCACTATCGATGAATGGGAACTAGAGCTCACGGCTATTCGTTCGCAAGGTGCCGGTGGTCAAAATGTTAACAAAGTGGCAAGTGCAATTCATTTACGCTTTGATATTAACCGCTCTAAATTACCTGACTTCTACAAAGAACGCTTGCTTGCCTTAAATGATTCAAGAATCACCAAAGAAGGCGTTTTAATAATTAAAGCGCAAAGCCACCGTACACAAGAGCTAAACCGAGAAGATGCCCTTAAACGTTTAAAAGATTTAATACTCAGTGCTACCGTTGTCAACAAGGCGCGTCGTGCCACCAAGCCTAGCCGTAATTCACAGCGCAAACGTATGGATAAAAAAACTAAACATGGGCAAAACAAAGCGCTACGCGGCAACATAAAGTTTTAGTTTTAAACGGTATTAATAAAATAGAGAGGGGACTTAATGCCTAAATGTAGGCGCTATTTTTACATCCTACAGCGTGCATAAAAATATAAGTGAGGGGTCGCCTCACTTATATTTAATAGCTATTAATGTCTACTTAGCCATTTCTAAATCAGATTCTGCATCCGCCAGCATTGCAAATTCTTCGTCCGCGCTTTTAGCAACTAAGTGCTTTGAGCTATAGCCAAAGTAATAAGCCGCACCCACAATAAACAGCACCATAGTGTATAAAAATGCACGAGGGTCAAATGCATACACCCCCGTTAATGCTATAAGCGAAAGCACTAAAGCAATACTTGAAGTAACTACACCACCAGGAGTTTTGTACGGGCGAGGTAAATCAGGTTGTTTAACGCGTAGCAAAATATGGCTCAGCGCCATTAATGCATACGATACCGTTGCTCCCACTACAGCCATTGCGAGTATTAAGTCACCCTCGCCACTGAGTGATACTAAAAAACCAAATACTGCCGGTACAATTAACGCACGTGCTGGCACTTTGCGATTAGTAGTAATAGACAACGAACGCGGTAAATAACCGGCTCTAGATAAAGCAAACACTAAGCGACTATAACCATAAATTATAGAAAAGAATGAAGCGACTAACCCCGCAAGCCCTAATATATTTACAACGGTTGCTAAGCCCTCACTACCCGATGCGTTTAATGCATCAACTAAAGGCACTGCACTTGCGCCCATTGCAGCCGCACCGCCAGCACCTGGTACTAAAACTACCACTAAAAATGCAGTAAATAACAAAAAGATCATTGCACCAATTATGCCTTTAGGCACATCTTTAGCGGGATCTTTTGCTTCTTCTGCAGCAAGCGGTACACCTTCAACCGCTAAAAACAACCACATGGCAAACGGTAATGCAGCCCAAACTCCGTACCAACCTAAAGGTAAAAATTCACTGGCTCCCACTGCATCGGTTACGGGGACGTCAAATAAGCGTGATGCATCAAAATTTGTGATTAATACAAATGCGGTCGCAATAATAGCTAATACCGCTAAACCACTTATTACCATCATTACTTTAAGTGCTTCTCCTACGCCTGCTAAATGAATGCCCACAAATAGTAAGTAAAATAATGCATATATCCATGGGCCATTAAATCCGGTAAGGGCTTCAACTGCAGAGCCTATAAAAATAACAATAGCAGCGGGCGCTAAGGCATATTCAATTAATACGGCAAGTCCGGTTAAATAGCCTCCCGCTGGCCCGATAGCTTGACGCGCAAAACTATAACCACCGCCTGCAGCAGGTATTGCAGCTGACATTTCAGCAAGCGACAATACTAGCGCTAAATACATAACTGCCATTAATACTGCTGCAATAGCAAAGCCACCCCAACCGGCTTCAGCAATACCAAAGTTCCAGCCTGCAAAGTCACCCGATATTACATACGACACACCCAAACCTGCGAGTAATAACCATCCCGCAGTACCCCGTTTTAACTGTCTTTTAGCAAGGTACTCTGTATTATTAGTAGACATAACCCTTCTCCGTTGATGTTTAGTTTTTATTGTTTTATTTCACGTGTTTTTAATTAAAATTACTCAGCAATTAAAAAGTTAGTGGTTGAAACCTGATGCTCAATGACATCGTCTTGTGTGCGGTCTTTTAAATTAACCCCAGTTAGTTTTAGTTTTTTAGCTTCACGTAATAAGTACAGTGCGCGCCTAGCCGCTTCAGCATAAGACAGGCCTGCAGGGCGAATATTCGATATGCAATTACGACATGCATCGTTAAGTCCTGTTTTGGGCTCCCACGTTAAATACAAGCCAAGGCTATCTGGCGAACTAAGTCCTGGGCGCTCTCCTATTAACACCATAACCACCTGCGCATTTAGCAGCTCACCTATATCGTCGCCAATCGCTACTCGCCCTTGCTCAACCAAAGTAATGGGAGCAATTTTAAATTGCTTGTCTGTTGTGAGGTGCGTTAATAGCTCTGTTATAAATGGGTATGCATTTTTTTGTACCGCCAACGACGAGAGTCCATCAACCACGACAATCGCTAAATCGTATTTAGCCTGCGTAGTGTGTTTTTGTTTATTCATATAGCTGAGAAGTATTTGCCTACCATTGTCATTAAGCTTGCGGCCTAAATCGGGTCGCTGAAGGTAAGTAACCCTGTCAGTAGCTTGGCTGTGTAAATGCAGGGGAGGAGCAACCTCTTTTAGAGCACTAATACTACCCAGTTGCTCAGTCATTTCGTTAATATCTAGCGGAAAGCTCACCGCATCGCGCGCTTGTGCATGAGATAGCTGAAAAGCCAGCATTTCTGAGGTTGGCAAACTTATACCGGCGCGGCCAAGACCAATACGCGCATCGGTAAAGCGGCGTAAATCACTCCAAGGGTTGTGCACTACATTACCGTTATTTTTATGCTCGTTTACTGAGTTATCTAAAGGAGTGCTCTGTTTTGAACTTGATTTCATGAGCCACCTCCAGTAATTGCACCCAGAGGTTTGGCAAAAGCGGGAGGCAAAGTATCTGAAAGTGTAATATCGGAAGTGCTTTGCATAATTTTCATTTTGCTCAGCCATGCCTCAAACTCAGGGGCGGGTCTAGAGCCAAGAACACGACGAACATATAATGCATCATGAAACGACGTAGTTTGGTAATTAAGCATAATGTCGTCAGAGCCAGGTATTCCCATTACAAACGAGCAACCTGCAACGCCTAATAGCGTTAGCAAGTTATCCATATCGTTTTGATCGGCCTCTGCATGATTGGTGTAACACACGTCGCACCCCATCGGTATACCTAGTAACTTAGCGCAAAAATGATCCTCAAGTCCTGCTCGAGTAATTTCCTTACCATCAAACAAATATTCAGGGCCAATAAACCCCACCACGGTATTTACAAGTAACGGGTTAAACTTACGAGCAACGGCATAAGCGCGAGCTTCACACGTTTGCTGATCAAGCCCATGATGCGCATTTGCTGAAAGCGAACTGCCTTGCCCGGTTTCAAAATACATCACGTTATTGCCAACAGTACCGCGCTTTAAACTCAAGGCCGCATCTTGCGCTTCGGCTAAGGTATTTAAATTAAAGCCAAAACTTGAATTAGTAGCCTCTGTGCCGCCAATCGACTGAAACACTAAATCAACCGGTGCACCTGCTTCTATGCATTCAATCGTGTTAGTAACATGGGTGAGTACACAGCTTTGGGTTGGTATTTCATATTTTTGAATAACATCATCCATTAGCGTCATTAATTTAATGGCTTGAGCAACATTATCGGTTGCAGGGTTGATACCTATTACGGCATCGCCATTACCGTATAGCAGACCATCGAGCATGCATGCAGCAATACCGTTAATATCATCAGTAGGGTGGTTTGGTTGTAAACGTGTAGATAAATGCCCTGGAAGGCCAATGGTATTTCTAAAAGCACTCGTAACATGACACTTTTTAGCAATTAATATGAGATCTTGATTGCGCATTATTTTGCTAACAGCTGCAGCCATTTCGGGTGTAATACCCTGCCTTATACTTGCAAGCACAGCGGGTGTTGCAAAGTCGCTTAAAAGCCAATTACGAAAGTCACCTACGGTTAAATGTGCAATAGCCATAAAAGCATTCGCATCATGCTCGTCAATAATTAAACGTGTAATTTCGTCATCTTCATAGGGAATAAGTACCTCATTTAAAAATGTTTTAAGAGGTACATCGGCCAATGCCATTTGTGCTACAGCGCGCTCTTGCGCCGATTGTGCAATTACACCCGCTAAGCGATCACCCGAACGCTGCGGCGTTGCTTTAGCCATTAACTGGGCTAAGTTATCGAATTTATAAGTATGTGTACCTAAAGTGTAACTGTACGCTTGCCCCATGATTTACTCCACATAACTAACATGACAAACCTTGGTATAGGTTTTGCTATATTTTAGCTATAAATCAATTTTGAATAGTTACAAGACAGCTTATTTTGTACCAAGTAACTATCGAATTTTGGCAAAAGATTATTTATTAATCCAATTCAATTGGTTGCATACGCAAAGCGGTGTTAACTTAAGCATAATAAAAGTGTAACGAAAAAGAGCATCCCCTATATGGCGCAGCAAAATAGGTACGGCGCACCACTTAAGAGCAAGGTGCAAACACATGACATAGACGAGCAAGCGCATAGCCTTACTCAATGGCAGCAAAAATACGATCAAATGAGCGACGGCAGCTTTTATGGTTTTATTGAAGAAACGGATTACGCCAATATTCACGTGTTTAAAGAATACACCGAGCGAGCGCTTCGTCAGCAATGTAACATAGCCCCCAATTCTGTATGGCTTGGCATCCCTTATCAGTCGCAGCAAAGTAGAATTAATGGCCTAAATGTGGCAAGTAATCAATTTATGTGCCGTACAAGTGATAATGACTTTGAACTGATAACCCCTGAGCAATTTAATATTTATGGTTTGGTAATCGATTGGAACTCAATTGAATATATGGCGCAGTTACAAGGTGTAACATTGAAAAACCTGTCATCTGCGCAATCAGCTCGCTTATCGGTGAGCAACTCATCATTGCAAACGGCAAGGCAAATAATTAATAGTATGGTTGTAGGCAAGGGCTTTGGACTTAAAACCGAATCACAACAAGATATGCTAAACATGTTGGCACTACACTTATTACAAGCGGATAATCCACAGCAAAATATTGCGCCAAGTTATAAACGTCGAAAAGCCGTGGTAGATAAAGTAAAAGAGTATGTGACCACAAATCCACAAAAAACAATAACCATAACCGAGCTGTGCGAGCTTACCTTTGTAAGTAGGCGCACACTTCAATATAGCTTTGAGAGTATTTTAGGAATTAACCCTTTGCGATTTTTACGTTTAACACGTTTAAATAATGTAAGGCGGGAACTGAAAAAATTAAACCAAGATAAGCCAATTTCAGTAATAGCAGCCAATTGGGGATTTTGGCACGCGGGACAATTTGCTAAAGATTACACGCAACTTTTTGGTGAAAACCCATCACAAACAGTTAAAAATTCAGCACAGCAGTTTGAACCACCGTGCTCTACAAACTTGTAGGTGCGATTTTACATCGCCCTCATGTAACGTAGCTTTAATGTTTTAAAACGAGGTATAAAACCTCACCTACAATCGTGCAAATACCAAACCCGTAGGTGCGAATTTATTTCGCGCTCATGTAACGTGGCTTTAATGCTTTAAAAGTGAAAGCGAGGTATAAAACCTCACCTACATAGTGCAAACACCAAGCCCGTAGGTGCGAATTTATTTCGCGCTCAGGTAATGTGGCTTCAATGCTTTAATAGCGAGGTATAAAACCTCACCTACATCGTGCAAACACCAAGCCCGTAGGTGCTAATTTATTTCGCGCTCAGGTAATGTGGCTTCAATGCTTTAATAGCGAGGTATAAAACCTCACCTACAATCGTGCAAATACCAAACCCGTAGGTGCGAATTTATTTCGCGCTCATGTAACGTGGCTTTAATGCTTTAAAAGTAAAAGCGAGGTATAAAACCTCGCTTACTATATTCAAAAGTCCTATTTGATCGGTGCTATTTAAGCCGCGATTAGATAGGACTCTTGTCCTGAATGTTTGTTGCTGCGTTTAAACGAGCCTTTGCCTTTTTTAGCTTTAACCACTTGTGGTTTAAATAATTTAGAGGTTACTAGCGCCGCCAGTGCATTGTGGTTTATAACGCCTCGTCCTGTGTCTACCGCGCTGTTGCTTGCGGTTTTTGCTTTAGATTTTTTAGTCATATATTTCCTATCAACTAATGGTTATTTTAAGTTAAATAATAAAAAGGCTTTTATATTAGCCTATTTAAGAAATGGCGATTGTAGGCTTAATTTTCAACCGCGCAAGTATTTTTAATGCCCAACAGGTGCTTTTTTAATAATAAAAAAGCATAAAAAAAGCGCAGTTAATAACCGCGCTTAATGTAGTTTAATTTGCTTTAAAAATTAAAAGCTAAAGCTTACTTTTGCATAATACGTTCTGCCGTCAAAGCCGTATGGCAATGCGCGTACAGGATATTTAAATGCACCATTGGTGATAAAGTTAAGTACTTCGTCGTCACCTAGCTCGTCTGGCGTTTCGTCAAACACGTTATCGGCACCCACCGAAAGCGCAAACATGTCGTTAATTTGGTAACTAACATTTAAATCAACTAACACAGCAGATTCAACCGTACTTGTTGGTTTAAACGAACCGGTAGGCGAAAGCTCACCTGGTAATGAAATATGATCGTTACCAAAGTATTTTACGTCTGTTTCGCCAAAGTAGTTAAAGCGAATAGTTGATGTGTATGCATCGCGCTCGTAATCAAAGGTAAGCGTTGCACGCTCACTTGGTTGTCCGTCTGTAAAAAAGCTACGTTGTAGGTCGTCAAATGCAACTGCTTCAGGAATACCGTCTTCTGCATTTACGCCGTCAATTTTAGTATCGTTTAGGTTACCCGCAAAGGTTACACCAAAATTACCGCCTTCAACGTCTGTACGGTACGATGCAATAATATCAACGCCCTGCGTAGTAGAATCAACCGAGTTTGAAAAGTAGTTAGCTTGTACTGCACCCGTTGCTTGTAGCGCTGCAACTGCATCACCGCTAAACGATACATCGTCAGCGCTAAGTAAGCTGCCAAGTGTAATACGGTCTTCAATTTCTACGCGGTAAAAATCAACCGTTAACGAAAGCTCGCTTGTTACATCGTAAACAAAACCAGCACTGTAGTTTGTTGATGTTTCAAGCTCTAGGCTATCTACACCTAACGCACTTGGAAAAGCTGTACCTGTGTTTGCCGTAAACGACTGCGTTAATGTACCGTCTGAGCCTAAGTTAGTTGTAAAGGCTGTATAACCACTTTGTTGAAGCGATGGCGCTCTAAAACCAGTAGATACCGCACCACGTACTGCAAAGTCATCTGAAAATTCATAGCGTGTTGCTAATTTACCAATTAAATCGTCGCCAGCATCTGAGAAATCCTCATAACGTAGCGCACCACTTACGTTCCATGCGTCTGTGATCATAGTTTCTACATCTACATAGACAGCGTAGCTGTTACGATCGCTGTCGTTAGTTGCTTCAGGTCGCAGGCCGTTATAAGCCTGAAAACCACACTCAGCAAATTGATTCGGGTCGTTTACTGATGGGTAAGAGGTATCTGTATTTGCTAACCCACACGCGTATGATGCTTCATCGCCTGCAACTATTTCGTAGTTTTCTTTACGGTACTCGGCGCCCACAGTTACATATAAAGGCTCACTGCGGCCAATATCTACAATACCGTTTACATCAAGGTTAACGGTTGTTTGATCAAACCTAAAACCACCTGAGTAACCGCCACTAGGGCCTGAGTTTGCAGCAATGTCGGCATCACTTGCACTCGGGTTATTAAATAAATACTCAGCAGCATAAGAGGCGTTAATAGTATTACGTGATGTAAAATCGTATTGGTTTTCGCCATAAACAGCCGATACATCGTAATTCCAATCTGGGTTAATATCGCCTTTAAAACCAACCGCTACAGAAATATCTTGTGCTTCGTTATATATGCGCGGTAAAAAACCATCGCTGTATACTTGTGTTACGTTTTTAGAGGCTTCGTTAAAGTTACGGTAAAAACCATTACCTAGGGCCGTACGCTCTGAGTAGCCACCAAACGAGTAAAGCTCGCCGTCGCCCAATGGTAAGGCCATATTATAAAATAATGACGTAAACTCACTTTCTGAATTACCTTGGCTCCAGCGCACATCGTCACTTAGCGTGCCAGGCTCAACATTAAGCGAGCCACCTGTATCGCGCTCGGCGCGGTTAGTGCCATCTGCATCTCGATATTCAAGAGACAAATTAATAAAGCCGCCTTCGTTACCTAAATCAAAACCACGGTTTAAACCGGCTGAAATAGTATCGCCATCGCCTTCGCTTGTGCCACCGTATTGCACAAAACCAGTAGTAATCCCTGTTGAATTATTAAGAGATAAGTTAATAACGCCCGCAATAGCGTCAGAACCATATTGCGCCGCTGCACCATCACGCAAAACCTCAACACCTTTAAGCGCTGTTAACGGAATAGCATTCATATCAGTACCCGCAGCACCTGCGCCTACTGTACCGTTAAGACCAAAAATTGATTGGTTATGACGACGTTTACCATTTACTAATACAAGGGTTTGATCTGGCTGTAAGCCGCGAAGTGTTGCGGGTCTAAATAGGTCAGAACCGTCAGATACTTGTGTACGCGAAAAGTTAAATGAAGGCGCTGTCGCTTGCAGGCTTTGGCCTAATTCGGTAAAACCACCTTTAGTTAAATCATCAGCGTCAATTAAATCAATAGGAGAAGAAGACTCAGTAGAGGTACGGTTAGATACACGCGATCCTAATACAGAAATTTGCTCAATGTTTTTAGCAGCTTGCACGGGTGCTTCTTCTGCGTTAACAACGCTTGGTGCGCTAAACGCGAAAGCAACGGCTACAGCAAGTGTGTTTAAACGGTATGTTGGCATAGTGACGACCCTGTTTTTTTGTGTTCTTATAATATGTGTGTGGTTATGATACTCACAACCTGTTGCAAACATCCTAGCAACATATGCAAACAAAAAGAAATGAAAAAAACTAAATTATTGGTCTAAGTATGCAAATAAATTTCAAGATGAGAAAAAACCACATCAAATAGATTAAAATACACGCTAAAAGAGCATTAAACTTCAAAAGCTAGTCGGTTAACTTTTTATTTACAATGTGGTTTTGCTCGTTTATTTATACTTTTAGAGGTAATAGGCAGCGGATGGTCGTACCTGTCCCTAATGTGCTGTTAACTTCTATTTTTCCACCATGATCGTTCACCATAGCGTATACAAGTGTCATACCCATACCGGTACCTTTTCCAACTTCTTTTGTCGTGTAAAAAGGGTCAAACATATGTGCTATTGTGTCTTCACTCATTCCACAGCCATTATCTTTTACCTCAATACATATATTTGTGCCTTGTTCAAAAATACTCACCTCAATAATGCAGCCTTTTTCTAAATCAAGCTCGCATGCTTGCCAAGCGTTCATTAATAAATTTACAAAAATCTGATTAATAGATGATAAATTGCACCAAATAAGTGGTAGTGGTTCAAAGCGTGTTTTTATTTCGCATAACTTAAGTTTGTTACTCAATAATCTTAAAGCGTTATTAGCGCCAGTCGTTATATCGGTTAGTTGTTTATCTTGCGAAGAGGTGGGGTGAGCAAAGTTTAATAAGTCATGCACAATTTGTTTTATTCGTTTAAGTCCTTCAACGCTGTCGTTAACTTGTCCCTGTAAGTTGTTATAAAGCCACGCATACGGATACTGTAAATTGAGTATGTCGATTTCGTGTTTAAAACGGCTCTCTTTAATTTCGTTATTTAAGTATTGCTCGTTAAGTTTTAGCAGCGTGATGAGCAAAGGGGTAGAGTTTTGTAAGCTTTCTATATTACTCATTGCATAGGCAAGCGGGGTATTTATTTCGTGGGCTACGCCTGCACAAAGCGTTCCTAAGGTTGCCATTTTTTCAGTTTGCACAAACAGCATTTGTTGATGTTCTAAATCGGCTACTTTTTTTTGTAATTCATTATTTATGGCAACTAAAACGGTGCTTTTATCTTTAAGTAATTGTTCTGCGGCCAAGCGCAGCTTTTGTTCGTTTAAAAAAGCACGTTCAAAATTACCATCTGATCCATTCATTCCTTTCATCCATATAGATAACTTTATACTTAATGTTTAGTTGGTTACACGCAAATTTGCAACTTTAGTGTTAGCAACTATCTACTTATGGGTAATAACTACATTACTTAGATTCAGCTATAAATAAAGGCAGGACAAACTCACCATAGAATATTTTTTTAAGCTATTATTTAGCCAGAAGTAATTTAAAGGCGGCGCAATGACTCAAGCAACACCAAACACACCGATGAATCAGGTTGATGTACTTTGCATTGATGATGACGAAATAGTACTACGCACATTAACCCGTTTACTTGAAGTAAATGGCCTGTCGGTTATTGTTTGCGATAATCCGCAAAACGCATTAACACTTTTTAAAAATCATGAGTTTGGTTTAATTATTAGCGACATGCGTATGCCAGTAATGAACGGTGCCGAGTTTTTAGAAAAAGCGCGCGCGCTGGCACCCGACACCCAACGTATTTTGTTAACCGGTTACGCCGATATACAAACAACTCTAGCGGCTGTTAACCAAGGTCAAATAAATGGCTATATTCAAAAGCCTTGGCAAAACGACTTATTACTTCGAAGCATTAAAGATAGCCTTGAAAAATTTGCGCTAAAAAAACAAAATCAAAAGTTAGAAGCACAAGTTAAGGCGCAAAACCAAGAGCTGCTAGAGCTAAACAACACGTTAGAGCAGCGAGTAGATAAACGTACTTTACAAATTAAAAAAGTTTTAAAAAAGCTTGAAGACGCCAACGAGCGTGAAAAACAAGAGCACAAATCAACTGTAGAGTTACTATATAATTTTATTAACGCAAACCCCTACCTAGACGGCAACAAAGCACAAAACATTGCAAATACCTGCACACAAATAGCGCTTTATTTAAACCTGTCGCAAAAAAGCATTGATCTTGCTCCAATGGCTGGCTATTTAGCTCAAATAGGTTTGCTTGCTATGGACCCTGAGCTTTATAAAAAACCGCTAAACAGGTTAAATGAGCAACAACGTAAGACCTTTTATACTCACCCAAGTACTGCACAATTAATGCTAATGCCAGCAATACATTTACACGATTTATCAGATGCTATTTATTATCAGTTTGAACGTTTTAACGGTAATGGAATGCCCAAAGGTCTTGCCGGAAACGACATACCAATAGGAGCAATGGTATTGGGGTTAGCGCGTGATTACTGGGATGCATTTGAGCAGAGCAATGCAAGCGATGAAAAGCAGCGCCACGATGATGCACTTGAAGGTGTAAAGCTTTACAGTGGTTCGTTTTATCATCCCAAAATTGTACGTGCGCTTGAAGCAAGCCATGCAAAACTACACGAACAAAAAAGTTCAGCTGGATCAGTGCTAATTTGTAATGCCCATGAACTAAAAGATCAAATGACACTCGGCCATGCTCTGCACAGCCATGCAGGTATAATGTTGTTGCCAAAAGGCCACGTATTTAGCCGCAAATCGATAGAAAAACTCCAACAGTTAGAATCTAAAAAGCCAACCCCATTTAGAATTATGGTTAAAACTGCTAAATGATTGATCTAAACGGCAGTTTTTTTCGTTACAATGTGCGTAAAATACATAATTGAATTTGCTTGAAGGAGCTCTCTGTGTCGCGATTTTCTGCGGTTACTGACAATCCCCATGATGGGCGTTTTAACCAAAAAACGGGAATACTGCTTACTAACCTAGGTAGCCCCGATGCACCAACAGCGGCTGCGCTTCGTACATATTTACGTGAGTTTTTATCAGATCCACGCATTGTAGAAATACCACGCCTAGTATGGATGATAATATTACATGGCATTATTTTGCGTGTGCGCCCTAAGCGTTCGGCTAAATTATACGAAAGTATATGGAGCGAAAATGGTTCACCGCTTACTCACATCACTCGCCAACAAAGCGTAAAGCTAAATGCCTTATTAAAAGAGCAAGGGTATACAAATACTGAAGTGGTAATGGCTATGCGTTATGGCAATCCTTCAATAGAGGCAGGCCTTGAAGAGCTACGAGATAAAGGCTTAACGCGTATTATTATACTGCCAATGTATCCGCAATATTCTAGCCCAACTACAGGCTCAACCTTTGATGCCGTATCGAGCGTACTGCGTAAATGGCGCTGGGTGCCAGAGCTGCATTTTGTTAATGGCTATCACAAAAACACCCGTTACATTGAATCCCTTGCTAATAGTATTAGTGAGGATTTAGAAGCGAATGGTATGCCACAAAAAATTGTTTTTTCGTATCACGGTATGCCTAAATTGTTTTTAGAGCGAGGCGACCCGTACCACTGCTTATGTTTACAAACCACACGCTTAGTTGTCGAAAAACTAGGCCTTGATAAAGACAAAGTAATTAGTACTTTTCAAAGTCGATTTGGTAAAGCCGAGTGGTTAAAGCCCTACACCGACGCAACTCTTGCAGCCTTACCTGATGAAGGTATTACCGATGTAGCTATTATCAGCCCTGCTTTTAGCGCCGACTGCCTAGAAACACTTGAAGAGCTGGAAGGCGAAAACCGTGAAATATTCGAAAACGCAGGCGGCGAAAAATACCGTTACATAGCGGCACTAAACGACAGAGACGACCATATAGAAGCTGTGTTTGATGTTATAAAACCTATGTTGTAACCAGGTTTACTAAAGCACATAGCTAAATATATTTCGCATTAAGCGGTGTTAAAATTAACACCGCTTTTTGTTTTTAGGGCTTTTAAAATATTTAGTTAATTAATTCACAAAGAGGTTAAGAGGCGCTGCGCTTTTAGAGTAGTGATAAAACATAAAAATACTGTTTTTGTTTTTGGCTTCCTCATTTACTCCTCTTTTACTTCTCATTGTGCAAATAAAAGCTTTTAAAGAGCTAATTATTCACAAAGAGGTTAAGAGGCGCTGCGCTTTTAGAGTAAGTGATACATATTGGCCGATTTGGTTTTTCTCAGTTATTACTGATTACCTTATCTTTGTGAAAGAAATTACTTATACTTTTAATAATAATTAAAGTGTACTTTTGAGGGGAGACAATACCTAAGCAACAGCAAATCAATGCTATCGTTTAAAATATAAATCAATCGCTTTGGTGAGGAGCTCGTCGAGCTGTTCTTCAAATTCTTCAATATTAATATCAAAGTGTTTTAAATAAGCCCGAGCCTGAGCAAGTGATAAATTACGGCTGTTAACGCTATATTGTCTCTCGTCTATGGTTTTATCGTAACGAGGTAAAAATACAAATTGGCCATAAAATGGTGACTTAATATGCTTATTTACAAAACGACAAAAATCTTCAACATGCTCAGCCCCCTTAGGGCCGAGGCAACCGGGCTCAATGCGGTACATTAAGCGGATTTTTTTGTCGTCATTTATTTGCATTAATAGCCTTTATCTAAAAAACAGTACGCGTACTATTTTCCCATCTTTAATTTGGTAGCTCGAAATAAGTTCTGAGCGTTTATCAATCACGTTTTCGTCAGTTGAACAGGTTTCTGATAGTTCGTGATCAATCACTATATCACCGTGCACTATGCGCTTAATGGGTGATGAGTGAATACACTTTAACTTTTTAAACATTAGCCCATAACGTTCTATTAGTTTTTCTTTACCTTTAAATAATAGCTCATTAGGGAAAATATAAAACTCAACATCTTCGGCATATACACGAAGAAATTCTTCAATGTTGCGTGCGTTATAGGCTTTAACTAACTGCTCTACTACCGCAAGTGATTCGCGCGATTGCTTAGCTTTAGTTTGCTGCTTAACTGTTAGCGCTTCTTTTGCTTGCGTAACTGCTTTTTCAGCTTCGGCTACTGCCACTGCTTTTTCTATTTTATTTTTAGGCTTTTCAGTGGGTTTAATCTGCTCGTTACCCAATACTTTTGAATCGTCTGGTTTAGTCGCATCAATTGTTGGCTTTTTAAGCTCAGGTGCTTTGTATTCAAGCGTATTTACTTTCTCGTCAGCTTTAGCCTGAGTTGTTGATTGCTCATCTTCAACTTTCGGTTTTTCAACGTTTGCTTGAGCTTCAACTTGCTGCTCTTTTTGCTCAGGCTCGCTTTGTTCTGCGGCGTAAGTAATAAGCGCAACGGTAGTAATTAACGAGGCAAAAATAATAGATAACGGTTTCATAACTTTCCTAAAATGAACACTAAATACGTGTAATACCAATTGCATTAAATAAGTAACCTATTATAGCGTTAAGAAAATAGCACTATAACAAGGCAAAAATTATGACATATAGTTGTTCTATATGAATAATTTTTAACGCAGTTAGTGAGTTATTTAATGCGATAGAATGATCATATTTTTGATGAAATTGGTATAAGGGTGCAACATAGCAAATTTTAACGTTATCGGGTAGTTAATACCACCACTGTAGCTTACCAGTACTGCTCTACTGTAATGTTACCGGGTGCTTTGCGGCGGTTACGCGTAAAGTTTTTATCGATAAGTAGCGCGGTTGTGTCTTTTACCATTTGTGGGTTTCCGCAAATCATAAATTGCGCGTTACTAGGCTCTGGGTTTAATTTTACATGTTCAAACAAGCGGTTGCTCTCAATAGCGCTAGTAATTCGCCCACTTAAGCCTTGTAATGGCTCTTCTCTACTTACAACAGGAATATAGTTAAGTTGTGCTGGGTACACTCGTAATAGCTCGTTAATAAGTGCCTGATAGCTCAAATCGTTATTAAAACGTACGCCATGTACTAAGTTTATGCTTTTGTATTTTTTCCACACATCAGGCTGTTGTAATATCGATAAAAAAGGCCCTATGGCAGTGCCAGTACCTAACATCCAAAGCTGATCGCTTTGTGGTATTTCATCAAGGGTAAAAAAGCCAGTTGCGCGTTGCTCTATAAGTACGGTTTCGCCTGGCTGTAATTTAGCTAAACAGGGCGATAATAAACCATCAATAACGTTAATAAGGTAAAACTCGAGGTCGGGGTTTTCAGGGGCATTCACATATGAGTAAGCCCGAGCAATGCGCTTGTCGCCATCCATTATAGAAAGCTTTGTAAATTGCCCTGCTTTAAACGGTTCTACATTTGCATTAACGGTTAAGCTAAAGAGCGTTTCGCTCCACCATGTTACGCTTTTTACTGTTGCTTCAACCCAATTAGACATAGTTACCTCTTGGTTTAGCCATTAAAGTTTTAAATAACTCACTCCATAAACATTAGCATTAAGTGACAAAGACTTACAGGAGAATATGACTAGATTTAAAGCAGTGATGTATGCAGTATTTACCAATAAAATAATGTGAATAATTAGCTCTGCGAAAAAAGCCATTAACTGCATAAGGAAAAGTGAAGTAGCAGTAATCCAGAAGAACCAAACCAAAAAACGAGTATTTTGTCACTCACTTTAAAAGCGCTGCGTCTCTCAACCTCTAGTGAATTATTTACTTAAAAAACTATTGCACTAGGAGAAGTGAAAGAGGAGTAAATGAGAAGAACCAAGCCAGTAAACGAGTATTTTGTCACTGACTCTAAAAGCGTAGCGTCTCTCAACCTCTTAGTGAATTATTTATTTAAGCCATTATTAATTAATTTTATAGTTAAACTCAAATTCCACACATAAAAAAACGGCGCTAAATTTAGCACCGTTTTTATAAGCAATTAGAAAAAAATTACGCTTTTTTCTCTTCACAACTTGCTAGGTATTCGTCAAACGTACCTTGGAAGTCGATTACTTTTTTATCTTTGATATCAATGATACGCGTAGCTAATGACGATACAAACTCACGGTCATGGCTTACAAAAATAAGCGTACCTTCAAAGTCTTTAAGCGCATTGTTAAGCGCTTCGATGGCTTCCATATCCATGTGGTTTGTTGGTTCGTCCATTACAAGCACATTAACGTCTTGCATCATTAACTTACCAAATAACAGGCGGTTTTTTTCACCACCAGAACAGTTACGCGCTTTTTTGTTTGAATCGTCTGCTGTAAACAACAAACGGCCTAACATGCCACGTACCATTAAATCGTTATGCTTAGCTGTACGC
The DNA here is from genome assembly GCF_000497955.1 of Pseudoalteromonas sp. TAE56. NCBI lineage: Bacteria > Pseudomonadati > Pseudomonadota > Gammaproteobacteria > Alteromonadales > Pseudoalteromonadaceae > Pseudoalteromonas > Pseudoalteromonas sp. TAE56. The sequence continues at coordinate 15,924 of NZ_AUTN01000105.1, read as the reverse complement.
CATTGCGACATCCAATCAAACAACGTTAAATCGTTATCAAAATCTTTTGTGCTGTCTTGCGGGCAGTAACCAAAGGTCGCATTTTCAGACCATTTAATTTCGCCTTCATTACTTTTAAGCTCGTCTACTAAACAGCGTAAAAATGTTGTTTTACCCACACCATTTTCGCCAATTACAGCAAGCTTAGCGCCAGCTTCTAGTAGTAAGTCGCCACCAGTAAATAATGTTTCGCCATCAAAACCATGGCCAAGCTTATTAACTTCAAGCGCTTGACGATACATTTTTTTACCTTCGTCAAACGAAAGTGATGGGCTCATACGGCTTGAAGATTTAACTTCATCAAGCTTAATTTTATCCATTTTTTTAGCGCGCGAACTTGCTTGTTTAGCTTTAGAAGCGTTAGCACCAAAACGGTTAACAAAGTCTTGTAGCTCGTCAATTTCAGCGCTCTTTTTAGCGTTTTCAGCTAAAAGTTGCTCGCGTTGTAAGCCCGCAGCTTCTAAAAATTTCTCATAGTTACCAGGGTAAATACGTAATTCGCCGTAATCAATATCGGCCATATGCGTACATACCGAGTTTAAAAAGTGACGGTCATGCGAAATAATAATCATCGTACATTTACGTTTGTTAAGCTCGTTAGCAAGCCACGTAATTGTATGAATGTCCAAGTTATTGGTAGGCTCATCCAGTAGCAAAATATCAGGATTTGCAAATAACGCTTGTGCTAAAAGTACGCGTAGTTTCCAACCTGGAGCAACGTTTGCCATTAAGCCGTAATGAAATTCTTTATCGATACCCGCTTCAAGCAAAATTTCTTCAGCGCGGCTTTCTGCCGTGTAACCGTCCATTTCAGCAAATACGCTTTCAAGATCGGCTACTTTCATGCCGTCGTCTTCGCTCATTTCTGGTAACGAGTAAATACGTTCGCGCTCTTGCTTTACTTTCCAAAGCTCCACGTCGCCCATAATTACCGCGTCTACAACGCTGTATTGCTCAAAAGCAAACTGGTCTTGGCTTAGGTTACCTACTTTTAACCCTGGAGTAATAGATACATTACCCGCACTTGGAACAAGCGCACCGCTTAAAATTTTCATGAAAGTCGACTTGCCGCAGCCGTTAGCGCCAATTAAACCGTAACGGTTACCGTTACCAAATTTAGCTGAAATGTTTTCAAACAACGGCTCTGCGCCAAACTGCATCGTAATATTTGCGGTGGAGATCAAAAAGGGTAATCCTAGATTAGTACTGACAGGAGTACGCTGCAGCAAAACGCCACAAACAAGAACCAGACAATAGGGTAAATTAGCTGGCGGATTATACAGATCAGCCACAACGAATGAAAGATAAAAGGTAGCTAATTTATAACCAAGCGAAAATAACGGCAATTCTCAATTTTAAGTCACTATTTTTAGCATAAGTGGCGTTAGGTTTACCTATAACAGGAATATAAATAACCACTACCGCCAATAACATTAAATAAGTGTTGCAGCCAAATAGCCAAGTTACTCCCCAAGCTTTAATGCACAGGCTGATAAATTAACTTTATAGCGGCCGCATTTTTGATAATTAGTTGATTAACAGTCGCCACGTCATCAAGAGTTAGCGACTCTTTACTTAGCATAAAATGCACGTTGTTAATGTTAATCGGTGTAATAGACTTTACCTGCGTAATAGAGGGGTGTTTTTTTACAAAGTACTGTGCAACAGCAGAGTCTTCAATAACATAGTCAATTCGTTTTTTATCTAACATGCTAAATCGATTATTTGCTTGGGCAGTAAGCACCACCTGTGTTGGATACTTAGTTTTTAGCTGTTCAAGCTCGTTACCAAAAAAGCTCCCTCGGTTAATGCCAGCTGTAAACTTTTTACTAAAAAGCTCAGCTAAGCTTGTTACATCAGGCGAATCTTTATGTTTATAAAGCCGCATAACCTCGTCGCGGTAAGGCAAACTAAAATGCGCGTATTGAGCGCGTTGTTCTGTATAACTTGCCGCGTAGGTTATATCTACTCGGCCATTTTTAAGCTCAGCCTGAACACGTGAAAAACTCGGGAAATAAGTCCATTTAATACAAAATTTTGAATCTTTAAAAATAGCGTCTGCAGCATCCACTTCTGCGCCTAAAAATGTATCACCTTGTTTAACAAGATAAGGCGGCCAATTGGTTTCGTTAGTGCCCATCACCAATGTTTTTGTACATGCTAAGGCATTAAATTGAGTAAATAACAGTGTAGTAAACGCTAAAAATAAAGTTTTCATTACACTCCTTAAATTAGTGTTCAAACAACGCTTTAAGTGCTGTTTTATTTTTATTTATATATTCATTAATTACCGCAAGCTCAGTAACCGACACCGTATTTTTGCTAAACATTAAGTAAATGTCATCCTTGTTTACATACTCAATACTGGTTACTAATTTTATGTTAGTGCTTTTTTCACCAAAGTGAGCACCTACTAATTCGTCTTCAATAGCAAAATCAATACGTTGTTTATTAAGCATTTCAAAGCGCTTACTAGTTGCGCTGGTGTATTCAATTTGTTTTTTATATTTAGTTTTATATTGCTCAAACTCTTCGCCGTAGTAGCTCCCAAAGTTAGCGCCCACGGTAAGGCCTTGTTTAAAAATATCTTCGAGGTTTTTAACGTTATGCTGATTGTTTGTATTTTCGTACAAACGCATAACTTCAGTTCGGTAGGTATCACTAAAGTGCACATATTTAGCGCGTTTATCGGTATAACTTGCTGCCCATCCTAAATCAATACGGCCGTATTTAAGCTCAATAAAAGCCCGCTTAGAATTTGGTAGTAACTTAACTTCAAAACAAAAAGGGGAGTCAGCAAATATAATGTTAAGCGCATCAACCTCCGAGCCTTGCAGCTTACCGTTAATACCCATTACATAAGGCGGCCAAAAAGCATCGTGCGATGCCACGCTAAAGGTTCTCTCACAAGCAAATACATTAAACGGAGTCGTAAACAGCAAACATAAAAATACGGTAATTAATTTATTCATTGCGCCTCATAGTTATTATTTTTGCTTATTATTACAACAGTATAAACCAGCTTTCGTATTTTAGCGGCGCGGGATTGTGTAAAGATGTAAAAACCATCCGTAATTATGAGAATGCCCACTATGTAGGTGTTTATAGAAAGGTGGTTGTATTTTATATTTTATACAGCGTGTGTCACTCAGCATCAGTGCTTAATAACAACGGCGTATTAATTTAAAAATTTCTACTTATTAAGCCTATATTTAATGCGCTTGTTCCTGTAGATTAAACAAATAATGAATGCAGTATTAACAGTGTCTTAGCTGTTAAACGATTAGCCAAGGAGCGGTGAGTCTCGTGTCAAACACCACACTTACTTATTACAACCAAAATGCCAAAGCTTTTAGCGACTCAACACTTAACGTTGATATGTCGGCGCTTTATGCTGAGTTTTTACCGCACGTTGCACAACACGGTAGTGTTTTAGATGCTGGTTGTGGCAGTGCGCGAGATGCTGCTTTTTTTAAAGCGCAGGGTTTTACTGTAAGTGCGTTTGATGCAAGCCCAGTGCTGGCAGAGTTGGCAAGCAGTTACTTACAGCAACCTGTAGCGGTTAAAACCTTTCAAGAGCTTAAATGTGTAAATCAATACGATGGTATTTGGTGTTGCGCTAGTTTATTGCACGTTCCGAAGGCTGAGTTACCGCAGGTGTTTTTAAATCTACAACTTGCGCTTAAACCGAATGGCGTTTTGTATGTATCGTTTAAATATGGCGATACAGAGCGTGTGCATAATGGTCGTGAATTTACAGATTTAAACGAAAATGCTTTAACGCATTTACTTAGCCATACGCAGTTAAAAGCCATTAAACAATGGCAAAGTGTTGACAAGCGCCCAGAGCGCGAAAGTGAAGTGTGGCTAAATGCGCTTATTAAAGTAGTGCACGCTTTATGATTGGAGCAATGCAGCAACAGCTCGACTTTATTGCGTATATTCAGCGTTTATTAGTTGAAGGTGACTTTAGCGCTACTTATAAATATGCATTGTTACACGCAATTGCTGATGTGTGTGTTGAGCATAAAAATAGTAATCCCGAAGCTCCAATGGAAATTGAAATCGACACTTTGGTTGATAAGTTTATTCAACTGTATTGGAATCATTCAGTGCCATATGCATTGGGCACAACAGATATAATAACCAATGCCGAAGATATGTTACTTAAGCAAAATAGCTTAGGCCAAGCAAAGTTCATTACCGAGATATTTAAGCTGCAAAATGCAGGTATTAAAAGTTATAACGCATTCAAAAATCATCAGCAATACAGCAAAGTAATAAGCTCATTACGGCGTACATTTATTGATGGACCTCTTTGGCGCTTGCAGTTACTTTCGGGAAAAGAAGAGTGCTTTTTATATCCTCATACACTTTTAGGTAAAGGCAGAGAGCCAAAGCGAATTGTTTTAAATGTAGGTATTGCTCAGTGTTTTAGGCGTTTTTACGATTTGGTTGTGCATCTTAGTGTTACTGAATGGGTAGAAAAAGTACAAACAATAAAAGCGAATCAAATGTTATTGGGATCGCAAAGCCAGCTACAAGAATTTTTGTTTGGTACTAATAGAACTGCTTTAAAAGTAGTTGCGCCGCTGCTTATTGATATTCAAAAAGGGCTTTGCTTTTATTGCCAAAAACCAATGAACCTAAAAAACGAAAAAGAAACTAAAAAAACACCAGAGGTCGATCATTTTATCCCGTTTAAGCGCTATCCAAACGACTTAGCACACAACTTTGTTGCTGCGCATGCTGATTGTAATAACAATAAGCGAGACCACCTCGCAGCATTCGCTCATCGCGACCGCTGGCTAGAACAAAACCTCGATACGCATAAAGCCGAAATCGCCAATAAACTCCAACCTTACTTTTATTGTGATTCAGATAAGTCACTTGCAGTAAGTAATTGGGCATATCAGGTTGCGCAGGTTAACAGTGCAAAGTTATGGGTAAAAAAAGGTTATTTTGAAGCGGCTAGTTTTAAATATCAGCGACGAAGTACAGGGCTGGATTTAGTAGCGGAAGAAAAGCCAAGGTATGACGTGTAATGAATAATTTGTAGTTCGTGCCGTAGGCGTGAGTTTATCTCGCTTTAATTTGTAGGCGCTGAGCTTGCTCGCGCGAAAAGCGAAGCTTTTAAATTTCGGTGTAATTAATGTGTAGGTGCGATTTTATATCGTGCTCATAAATTGCTGTATGAGTTTAGGGATTTTAAAACCTCTATTCGAGGTTATATCGCGTTGGCGATGGCAACCAAAAGGCGGCTGCCGCCGACCGCCCTTTGGAATCCCACGGCGCACCCGAGGATCACACTTTATCTTCAACTTACGTTAATGATGTGAACGTAATCAGCGTAGATAGGCCATCCGTGGCCAAGCTACGCTTTGTACAGCATCCATGCTGTAAATTACTCATCATTAACTAAGTTTCAGGTGTGATCACGGGGAATTGGAGTGTGTTGGTAGATTGGTGTTTATGAATGTAGGCGGGAGTTTATATCCGGCTTTTGACTTGTAGGCGCTGAGCTTGCTCTCGCGAAAAGCGAAGCTTTTAAATTTCGGTGTAAGTAATGTGTAGGTGCGATTTTATATCGCGCTCATAAATTGGTGTTTTATCGTGGGGCTTCAAGGGATTAAAAACCTCTATTCGAGGTTATATCGCGTTGGCGATGGCAACCAAAGGGCGGCTGCCGCCGACCGCCCTTTGGAATCCCACGGCGCACCCGAGGATCACACTTTACCTTCAACTTACGTGAATGATGTAAACGTAACCAGCGTAGATAGCCCATCCATGGCCAAGCTACGCCTTTTACAGCATCCATGCTGTAAATTACTCATCATTAAGTAAGTTTCAGGTGTGATCACGGGGAATTGGAGTGTGTTGGTAGATTGGATCTGAACCTCAATTATAGAGGCTCATTTGTAGTTTTTTAATAAAAGGTATGTATTTTGGAAATATCTATTGGGCAGGTTTTAAGGTACAAAAAACCAATTAATCATGAAAACTTGATTGAGGATGGATACACAAACTTTCATTATTTAGTCCATAAAGCAAGTGTAAAAAAGCTTTTATTAGAAAAAGGTATTAATCAGTCTGCTTCTATAAAAACATCTAACAAACAAGATGTTAGGCCTGCAATATTAATATCAAGTAGCCCAAATAAAAAAGGATCAGCAGAAACTCCTTGGGAGGATTACTATGACGTTGATAATGGCCACATACGTTATTACGGTGACAATAAACTAACGGGAAAGTCACCCGAATCAGCACCTGGTAACAAAGCTTTACTTGAAGCATTTCAGTTAGCACATTCCCACGACCCATTAGAAAGACAAAAGACACCTCCTATATTATTTTTTAAGCGAGAGACTATAAATGGTGTTGCTAAGGGGTATCCAAAGTTTATGGGGGTGGGTGTTATTGATAGTATTGAACTCGTGACCCAATGGGATAATAGTAAGCAAACAACGTTTACTAACTATGCATTCGATTTCACTGTTTTAAATCTACAAAAAGAAAATGAGCTTTTTGAGTGGGAATGGATAAATCAGAGAAGAGAGGTTGGTTTTTCTCTTAAAGAAACAAATTTATTAGCCCCTGTTAGCTGGCAAATATGGCTTAAGAAGGGTAATGATGCTCTAGCTAACTTAAGACGAAGGGTATCTACCTTAAGGCTAGTTAAAGCTGTCGATCAAAAACCCAAATATAATACAGAGCAAGATATAACACTCAAATTTATTTATAAATATTACGATGGGAAAAAGCATAAATTTGAAGCTTTAGCGGAGGAGATTGCAGCAAAAGTTCTCGATGAAGAATATGGTATTTATACAAGAGGTTGGGTAACTAGAGGATCAAGTGATGGAGGTGCCGATTTTGTTGGAAAAGTGACGCTCGGATCTGGTTTTTCATCGTGTGACTTAATAGTTATAGGTCAAGCAAAATGTGAAGGCTTAAATACTCCAACAGGTGGTAATCATATAGCACGAACTGTAGCGAGATTGAAAAGAGGGTGGTTAGGCGTTTATGTTACTACTAGCTATTTTTCAGAATCAGTTCAAAGAGAAGTAATTGAAGATAAATACCCGATAGTTTTAATTCACGGTAAAAGGTTGGCTGAAGAAGTGAATAAGATTATTTATGAGAGTAATCAGTTTAGTTCTGTCTCAGAATACCTCAGCTCACTAGAATTGAACTATCCTAATCGAATTAAGCAACGCAATCCGGAAGAAATTTTATATTAAACCTTTCTTTTACAAGCTGGCTTAGTTAAGTATAATTCTGCGCCTTATAACTATCTAAAAACAGCGGTATATGACTAAATTAACAGCAATAGATCTATTTTCAGGCGCCGGCGGCTTTTCTTTAGCCGCTCATGAGGTCGGTTTTGATATCTTAGCTGCTGTAGAATTTGATCAACACGCTGCAAATACATACCAGCGTAATATTGTAGAGCGTCTTGGGGCTAACACTCATGTTTATGCTGAAGACATAATACCACTCAAAATAGATGCCTTAATGAGTGAAAAAGGCCTCAAGTCAGGTGATTTAGATCTTTTGCTTGGTGGGCCACCATGCCAAGGTTTTTCAACACACCGAATAAAAGGTCGTGGAGAAGACGATCCCCGCAATAAGCTTTTACTAAGATATTTTGACTTTGTAGAAAAGTTGATGCCAAAAGCGTTTTTAGTTGAAAATGTGCCCGGTTTACTTTGGCCTAGACATGCTTTGTACTTAAATAAGTTTCTAGAATTAGCTAACGAAAAAAAATATAAAGTTATTACTGATAAACCATTAATCATAAATGCAAGAGACTACGGTGTTCCTCAAAGCCGCAGGCGTGCTTTTATTCTAGCTGTTAGAGAAGATATTGATATTGAAAATCTTGAATGGCCACCAAAACCAACTCATATAAAACCTGACTTTGATAAGCCCCTTACAAAAAACATATGGAAAAGTGCCTCAATCGCTTTTGAACGGCCTGCTGAAGAAGTACTAAAAAACCTAGTGCCTCGTATGAGTAAAGTGCTTGGTTGGGACTCAGCTAAGTCTAGGAAGATCGTTGAATCATTAGAATTTGGCAAGCCATTAAAAGAGAGCGATTCTTGTAATATACATATGAATCACCAACCATTTATGGTTGAGCGTTTTAACGATACTGAATTGATGGGGAGCAGGGATGAATTAGAGTTTACGCTACCATGTCATCAAAATGGCTACTCGGGTCATAAAGATGTTTATGGAAGAATATATTTTCATACTCCCGCAAATACTATTACGACAGGTTGTAATAATCCTTCCAAAGGACGTTTTTTACACCCATGGGAAAATCATGGGATAACGCTTCGTCATGCTGCGCGTTTACAAACCTTCCCCGATGACTATCAATTTCTCGGTGGTGTTATGGCTGCTGCAAGGCAAATTGGTAACGCAGTTCCAGTTGATTTAGGTAAAGCACTAATAAATAATATAAAAAAGCATATTTTGGGACAAGTGTACTTCTAGTAAATGCACGCTACGATTAGAAGTTAAATGAACCAATCTATTATCCACTTTACCCAAAAAAAATACTTAATCGATTAATCAAATAAAATTTCCTTACTTTAATAATTCTTTATTTAATATATTAGAGGTAATACTATGTTGCTAAAGCAATTAATGTGTAGTCGAAATTGAAGTAAAATCGGGTAAAGATTTTTCAATTTGTAACTTTAGTTTTTTAAGGATTTAAAAATTAAATGGCAAAAATGACTGTAAGTGCAAGAGCTGTAGACATGCTTGGTAGGCAGCAAATAGCTGGTATCCCAACAGCGATACATGAATTATTTAAAAATGCACATGACGCATATGCTCAGAATGTTGAGATTGACTATTTTAGAGACCAAAATCTTTTTACTTTAAGAGATGATGGGGTCGGGATGACTGAAAATGATTTTATTAGTAAGTGGCTGACTATTGGGACATCTAGTAAATATGGGCTGAACCGTAAATCAGAATATATACCTGAGGGTATGATAGAGCGGAAGCTTATGGGGGAAAAAGGTATTGGTCGCTTAGCGATAGCTTCTATTGGAAGGCAAGTTATTGTTTTAAGTCGTGCAGAACGAGCAGATGGGTTACATGATCTTGTAGTTGCTCTAGTACATTGGGCCCAATTTGAGATTCCTGAAATAAGTATTTCAGATATAGTTATACCAACTAGGACCTTTCCAAAAGGAATATTACCGAATAATACTGATATTCAGAGTATGGTAGATGAGCTTGTTACTAATTTAAAAGAGCTTGGTAATAAAGTACCCTCAAATTATATGGATTTAATTATCCAAGACTCTAAAAAATTAACATTTTCTCCCCAGATCCTTTTTAATAACTTGCATAAAGAATCAACCGAAAACTGGCAACGGGCTTTAGATGCAGGGGATATATCTGAAATTAATACTCCACCTCTTTTAGATGGCTTAGGGCGAGGTACTCATTTCATAATAATGCCTTGCGATGAAACGTTAAATTCAGATATTAAAACGAATGATACAGGTACTACTGAGTTACAAAAAATACTAGTTGGATTTTCTAATTCTTTAGTGAGCCAAAAGCGCTTTTCACTTTCTACTAAGTTCAGATTACATCAAGGTACGGCTGATCCAGAAGAATTAATTGAAGATGGCTTCTTTACTCTCGAAGATGCAATGAGTGCAGATCATTATATTGAAGGTAAATTTGATGAGTACGGCCAATTTAAAGGGGCTGTTACAGTTTATAAAGGTGAGGCCCAAGAACATATCATTAATTGGAACGAGAGTTTCGGTGCAAAAACACGTTGTGGACCTTTTAAAATTAAATTTTCTTATCTTCAAGGTACAGCTTCTGAAAGTCTAGTCCCTACACAAATATATACCGACATAAAAACGAAGTTAGGCATGTATGGAGGTCTATACCTTTATAAAGATGGTATTCGCGTTTTACCTTATGGGAAACAAGAGTTTGACTTTTTGAAATTTGAGGAAAAAAGAACAAAACGAGCTGCAACAGCCTTTTTTTCTTATCGTCTTATGTTTGGTGCAATTGATATAGAGCATGAGCAAAACAATAATTTAATAGAAAAAGCAGGTCGAGAAGGTCTTATTGAGAATCTAGCATATCGTGAGTTCAAAGGTATATTAGAGAATTTTTTTGATCAGTTAGCCGCTGATTTCTTCAGGGATAGTTCAACGAATGATCGTTTCAATGAGATAAAAACTGCTTTAAAGAATGAAGTTGCAGCAGAAAAAGCTGCTTTAGATAGACGGAAAAAAAATGTCGGTCCAAAAAAATTAAAATTTGAAGAAGAGCTAAAGTTATTTTTTGAACGATTTGATAATAATTACTTCTCGGCTGAGGTCGTGACCATAATTAAAACGATTGAGTCAGAAATAGAAAAAGTAAATATCAATTGGGATGATAAAGACAAATATAATTTTGTTTCAAGACTTAGAAATTATATAAAAGATAGTTACAAAAAGGTAATTGAAGAATCTAAAGTTACTAAACCTAATATAGGTTTAAATAAAGATTTAAATAAGGATTGGGAAAGCTATTTAAAAACAAAAGAAAAGCTTAACCATGATGTTATCGAACCTAGTAAAATTAGTGTGGAAAGTAAACTAGCAAATTATATTGAAGATAATAACCTTTCATTTTCATTAAGAGAGCGTGTTAGTGAGGTATTAGAAGAGGAAAAAAAATCACTGAAAAAGAATATATCTCAATATAAAAATGAACTAACGAATAATGTTAGTGAAATCAATGCTGTAATAAAAGGAAAGGCGAGAGTAAAATCAGGTGAGCTAAGTAATACATTATCTGAGGTAATGGCAAATATTAATTCAACTCCAATTGATACACTTTCACCTGAAGAGTCAGCTTTTTTGATTTCTAATTGGGAGAAAGAACTTGAAACTGTTTCTCAAGAAACAGAACAATACTTTAGCAAGATACGTGATGCAGTTGAAATGGTATTAGGGGAGCTTAAAGATGATGGCTTAAATATTTCAGATACTTTAACTGCATTAGAAAATGAAAATGAACAAGTTAAAGATTCTTTGAATCAATATTTTGATTTCGCCCAGCTTGGTATGTCATTAGGTATAATACAACATGAGTTTAGTAGCACTGCTCGTAATGTTAGAAGCTCAATTAAATCTCTTAAGCCCTGGGCTGATAACAACCCTAAGCTAAAAACTTTATATTCAAATATCAGTAATAGTTTCTCTCATTTAGATGGTTATTTAAAAATGTTTACACCATTAAACAGAAGACTATATCGGAATAAAGTTGATCTTACCGGCAAAGAAATTAAGAATTATTTGCTAGATATTTTCAAAGAAAGGTTAAGCAGACATTTGATTGAATTTGAAGTGACAAATTCGTTTATAAACTCGACAACTAGAGTTTTTCCTTCAACATTCTTACCTGTATTCATAAATGTTATTGATAATGCTATATATTGGCTAAATACCCAATCAAACAGTGAAAATAAAAATAAGAAAATTATTTTAAATACAAATGAGACTGGCTTAACAATAGAGAATAATGGTCCGTATATCCCCACTATTGATAAAGACAGAATTTTTGAATTTACTTTTTCAAGAAAAGAAAATGGCAGAGGGATGGGATTGTATATTTGTAAAGAGACCTTGAATAGAGAGGGTTTTGATATTGAACTAATGACTGGAGGAAGTAGTGAATCTCCATGCTTTATTGTTAAGCAACTCGATAAGGATATTAAAGAATGACAGCTTTTAATGAGCATTGTAATGCAATCGTTAAGGATTACGTGCAAACAGTACTGATAATCGATGATCAAGCTGGATTAGGCTTAAATACAGCATTTGACTTAGAGCCAATAGAAGATCCAACCAGTAACAATCCCTTATTAGAGTCAGAAAATAAAAGTCAATCATCAGAAATTGGTGATTCAACTGAAATGCCACTAGTAGAAAGTCATCAGTTAGATGCTTTAAAGCTTACAAACGCATTTTATGAAAATGGTATTGTAGCTGGTTTATATCAGCCTCAAATTACTAATGATGATATTAATGATTTTGCTACGAAAGCTGGGAAAGTGGCAGCTACAGCGGATATAATTATTTTGGATTGGATGCTAAAAGGAAGCGACGATAGTTATAGTAAAGCAATAGTCAAGAAGATACTCGAATCAGACCTTGAGTCTGGAGGGCGAATAAGGAATATCATTATTTATACTGGTGAAAATAACTTATCTGAATTGAGAGATTCACTGCAAGTTGAATTAAATAATGAAGATGTTAAATCCTCTGGTGAATTTCAGTTATCAGCACAAAATTTGAAAATTTCTTTTTATAACAAACCTGATTCTGGAGGTCGAAGGGAGCGAGAAATTTCTGAGGTAGATCTACCCCTAAAAGCTCTTGAAGAGTTTGAAGCATTAGTAAATGGTCTTGTTCCTACTTTTGCGATGAAAGCCGCTGCAACGATTAGACATAATACTGGAAGGATATTAACCAGGTTTGATAGCGAGTTAGATACCGCTTATTTAGCTCATCGTGCTCTACTCCCTAAAGTTGAAGATTCTGAAGTTTTTATGCTAGATAATTTTGTATCTTATCTGAGAAACATATTAGCTATTAATAAAGTAGATAAGACAACATTAGATAAAACTGCTATTGAAAAGTGGGTCGATGATAAATGTGAATCTATTTCTAAAGAGTTTATATCTAAAAATAAACCTTATACTTTGACTAATGATGATTTTAAAGAACTTATAACAAAAGGTTTTCTTTCAGATATAGGAGTGGTGCTGGAAAAACATGTATCTCCTAAAGAAACTCAGAAATTTACTGAAAGTAAAAAAAGCATTTTAAGTTTAACCAGTTTATTAAACATAATAGACAGCCCTAAATCAGTCGATGATCACTCAAAAAACTTATCTATCTTGACATCCTTCCGAAGAACTTTTGAAGACCTGCTTATAGACATCGAGCTACCATATTTGACTCAAGGCACAGTACTCTATAGTTTTGATATGGGCTGCTTTTTACTCTGTGTAACCCCAAAATGTGATACAGCAAGAATTGATAATTCGCGGATGTTTTCTTTTACAAAACTCACAAGGTTATCTAAAGGTAAACAATTTGACCTTGTTTTACCTGTCATGTCCTCCCTCGAAAAAATAATAAATAGTTCATTAAAGGCAGATGAAAATGTATTACTTGAGCAGTTAGGTTATGATCCTGATCAAGAAGATATACTTGAAAAAGATAGACACAGAGATATAGAGAAAGACTTAGCAAATATAAGGAAGTATTTTTACTCTGGGAAAGTCTTTGTAAAATCAGAAAGTTCTTTTTTTGATTTAGTGCATGTTGAGTTTATGAGTGATGTAACTAATAGGGTAATGCCAATAAAAGCAGAAGATGGTACTTTAGAGTACAAATCTACAGATAACTCGAAATATGTTTGGATTGGAGATCTTGAAGATTTAGATACCCAAAATAGGGTTAGTAATTTAGTCGGTAATTTAAATAGAATTGGAACAAATGAAGTTGAATGGTTAAGAAGGCAATATCAGTAATGAACTAATGAGCATTAACTCATTATTTAATTAAAGGCCGCTGCCAAGAAAATTCCCCCGTGATCACATCCGAAATTTTATTAATGATGAGTAATTAACAGCATGGATGCTTTTAAAAGCGTAGCTTGGCCATGGATGGCCTATCTACGCTGGTTACGTTCATATCATTAATTTAAATTGAGGAATTAGTGTGATCCTCGGGGCGCCGAGAGATTCCAAAGAGAAGTCGGCGGTTACTTCTCTTTGGTTGCCATCGCCAACGCGATATTTGTATATTAAATCGCAAACCAAAAGCGCGAGGTAAACTCCCGCCTACAATTTAAAAGCTACGCTTTTCGCGCGAGCAAGCTGAGCGCCTACAGCTGTTTAGGTGAACTTGTTTGTTGGTGTTGAATGGGAGCTATAAGCTAGTTACTAAATAACAAAGCGCGATGTAAAATCGCACCTACAAGTGCTAAAGCTTAATAGGTGTACTTATCTCACAATCTCCGCACACTAAAGAGTAATTTTCTTTACGTTTACTTGTTTTAGTATTGTTGCTTGAACATTTAGGGCATGGTGATTTCATTGGTGTATTTGCACTGCAATTACCGCATTTTACAAAGTAACCATAACGACCGGAAAGAGGCTGTAAATTACTCGAACTATTACATTGCTTACAAGCCCCCTGTGTCAGGATAGTTGTCGCCTCTAACTTTTAATAGAGGCAGATAAAATGAGACGTCGATTTACACAAGAATTTAAAGTTCACGCTGTTGAAAAAGCATTATCTCAATGTGATGATGTTCGCCTAGAAGATATTGCGCTAGATTTAGGCATCGGTTATTCAACCTTGCAACGATGGATCGCGCTTGCTAAAAACCATGAACTTGAAACTAAAAATAATGGTAGTCACATGACAACAGAAAAACGCCCTCATGACTGGAGCTTAGAAGAAAGGCTTAACGCCATTATTGAATGTGCGAGTTTAGATGAAGCAGCTCTTAATGAATATTGCCGTGCTAAGGGGCTTTACCCGCATCATATTAAACAATGGAAGCAAGATTTTGCTAAAGGGCCTTCAACGAAGCCCGTAAAATCAGACAGTAAACAGCTCAAACAAGAAATTAAGCAGCTTCAAAAAGAGCTTAATCGTAAAGACAAAGCGTTAGCAGAAACAGCCGCCTTACTCGTACTCAAAAAAAAAGCAGATGCGCTTTGGGGTTTCAACGAGGACGATTAACCAGCTCAACTGAGCGTCATGAATTGATAAAGCTCATTACCGACGCGCAGAAATCAGGGGCAAGGCAAGAAAAAGCATGTGAGTTACTTGGTCTAACGGCAAGAACAATTCAACGCTGGATTGAAGCTGATGATATGACAGATAAGCGAACAAGTACGATAAAGCGACCACCTAACAGGCTAACTGAATTAGAGCAACAGCGTATAATTAAGACGGTTAATTCAATAGAATATGGGCATTTACCACCCAGCAAGATAGTCCCTAAACTATTGGATAAAGATGTGTGGATAGCATCAGAAAGCTCGTTTTATCGCGTTATGAAATCGCATAAATTATTAACACACAGAGAAAAAGTTAAACCAAATAAAAAGATAAAAAAGCCAAAAGCACTCAGGGCAACACGTGTAAACGAAATTTATACATGGGATATCACGTATTTGCCAACAGCTGTTAAAGGTCAGTTTTTATACTTATATTTAGTGATGGATATTTATAGTCGAAAAATAGTTGGTTGGCAGGTTCATGACACACAACTAAGCACACTGGCGGCTGATTTAATGGTAGATATTTGCAGGCGAGAGCAGGTAAAGCCTGAGCAAGTCACGCTGCACTCGGATAATGGCAGTCCAATGAAAGGGGCAACGTTATTAGCGACATTGCAGGAGTTAGGTATTGTTCCTTCATTTAGCCGACCGTCTGTGAGTAATGATAATCCTTATTCTGAATCGCTATTTAAGACGTTAAAGTATCGCCCGGAATACCCTGAGAAAGCCTTTGAAAGCATGGGTAGCGCAAGAAAGTGGGTTAGCGGATTTGTTGATTGGTACAACGATGAGCACTTGCACAGCGGTATTAAATTTGTCACGCCAAACCAGCGTCATTTAGGATTAGATAAAGCGATACTAGCGAAACGTCATCAGGTAAATGGGATGGCGAAATTACAGAATCCAAGTCGTTGGTCAGGAAAGTCTCGAGATTGGACGATGATCAATGAAGTAAATTTAAATCCAGAGAAAAAAGAAGCAATGCGGGCGGCATAAAATTTAATTTGATGCGACAACTAACTTGAAAAACTCCG